>NZ_RZSR01000109.1:0-9549 GCF_004023265.1 Mesorhizobium sp. M1A.F.Ca.IN.020.06.1.1 | reverse complement strand
GAAGCAGATCGATATCCGCGCCCCGCAATCGGGCCGGGTGCATCAGCTGGCCGTGCACACGATCGGCGGCGTGATCGCGCCCGGCGAGGCGATCATGCAGATCGTGCCGAGCGCCGACGCGCTGGTGGTCGAGGCGCGCGTCGCGCCGCAGGACATCGACCAGGTGCGCATCGGACAGAACGCCACGCTTCGCCTTTCGGCCTTCAGCCAGCAGATCACGCCGGAAGTCGAGGGCCAGGTTGACCGTATCTCGCCCGACCTCATCGAGGACCAGAAAGCCGGGGTCGCCTATTACGCGGTGCGCATCGTGCTGACGCAAAGCAGCCTCAAACAGGCGGGATCGCTGGAACTGAAGCCGGGAATGCCGGCGGAGGTGTTCCTGAGAACCGGCGACCGCACGGTGCTTTCCTATCTGCTTAAGCCCCTGACCGATCAGGCGAGCCGCGCTTTCCGCGGCGATTAAGTCGCTCCGCTCTACAGATCCAGCCGAGGCTTGCGTCAGACCGAGTGCAGGCCATTGCCCTTCGGCCTGAACACCTTCGCTTGCCCGCTTGAATTAATTGAACGTTCGTTTTATTATCTGCTTCGCAGAGGCAAACATGGCACGCACCACGGGTTCAGATGGCGAAAAAACCGAGGCGGCCGTTCGCGAGGCGGCGGTCGGCCTGATCGCGCGGCTCGGCTATGAGGCGATGTCGATGCGCCAGCTGGCGACCGAAGTCGGCGTGCAGGCCGCCGCGCTCTATCGCTATTTTCCCACCAAGGAGGATCTGCTGTTCACGCTGATGCGCGAGCATATGGAAGGCCTGCTCAAGGCCTGGGATGACGCGCGCCCGGCAGCGGCCGATCCGGCGGCGCGGCTCGCCGCCTATGTCGAGAACCACATTGCCTTCCATATCGAGCGGCGCCGCGCCACCCATGTCTCCAACATGGAATTGCGCAGCCTCTCGCATGAGCGGCTGACGCAGATCCTCAAGATGCGCACGGCCTATGAGAAGGAATTGCGCGCGATCCTGCGCGACGGCGCCGAAGCCGGCATCTTCGAGATCGATGATGTCGGCCTGACCGCCATGGCGCTGATCCAGATGATGACCGGCGTCATCGTCTGGTTCCGTCCGGGCGAGCGGCTGTCGATCTCTGAAGTCACCACGACATATCTTTCGATGACAAGGCGGCTCGTCGGCGCGAAGATCGGCGCCGGCAGCGCAACGCGTCCCGTCCGACGCGCAAAGGAGGCCGTGGCACTTTGATTTCGCGCATTATCCTTATCGAAGTCGATTTCGGGGTCATGCGCCGGGAGGAACGCCATGTATACGAATACGCTGAACTTCGGGCTTGATGCCGACATCGAGGCGTTGCGCGATACCGTAAGGCGCTTGGCACAAGACAGGATCGCGCCAATCGCGGCCGATATCGACCGCTCCAACGAATTCCCGGCACATCTGTGGGGGGAGCTCGGCGCGCTCGGCCTGCTCGGCATCACCGCCGATCCCGAGTTCGGCGGCAGCGGTATGGGCTATCTCGCGCATGTCGTGGCGATGGAGGAGATTTCCCGCGCATCCGCCTCGGTCGGCCTCTCCTACGGCGCGCATTCCAATCTCTGCGTCAACCAGATCAACCGCTGGGCAACGCCGGCACAGAAGGAGAAATACCTCCCTGCGCTCTGCTCGGGCGAAAAGGTCGGCGCGCTGGCAATGTCGGAATCCGGATCAGGCTCGGACGTCGTGTCGCTGCGGCTGCGCGCCGAAAAGCGCAACGACCGCTATGTGCTCAACGGTTCGAAAATGTGGATCACCAACGGACCCGATGCCGAGACCTTGGTGGTCTATGCCAAGACCGATCCGGAGCGCAATTCGCGCGGCATCACCGCCTTCATCATCGAAAAAACCTTTGCCGGGTTTTCGGTGGCCCAAAAACTGGACAAGCTCGGCATGCGCGGCTCGAACACCGGCGAGCTCGTCTTCGAGAATGTCGAGGTGCCGTTCGAGAATGTGCTGCATGAGGAAGGGCGCGGCGTCGAGGTGCTGATGTCGGGCCTCGACTATGAGCGCGCCGTGCTCTCCGGCGGGCCGATCGGGCTGATGGCGGCCTGCCTCGACGTGGCGGTGCCTTACGTGCATGAGCGCAAGCAGTTCGGCCAGCCGATCGGCAGTTTTCAGCTGGTGCAGGGCAAGCTTGCCGACATGTATTCGACGATGAACGCGGCGCGCGCCTATGTCTACGCCGTGGCCGGTGCCTGCGACCGCGGCGAGACCACGCGCAAGGACGCCGCCGGCTGCGTGCTCTTCGCGGCCGAAAAGGCGACGCAGATGGCGCTCGATGCC
This sequence comes from Mesorhizobium sp. M1A.F.Ca.IN.020.06.1.1, assembly GCF_004023265.1. Lineage (NCBI taxonomy): Bacteria > Pseudomonadati > Pseudomonadota > Alphaproteobacteria > Hyphomicrobiales > Phyllobacteriaceae > Mesorhizobium > Mesorhizobium sp. M1A.F.Ca.IN.020.06.1.1. Next base: position 7,225 of record NZ_RZSR01000109.1, on the reverse strand, counting down.
ATCCAGCTGCTCGGCGGCAACGGCTATATCAACGATTATCCGACCGGGCGGCTTCTGCGCGACGCCAAGCTCTACGAGATCGGCGCCGGCACCAGCGAGATCCGCCGCTGGCTGATCGGCCGCGAGATCATGGCGGAGGGAGTGTGATGTCTCCCTCCGTCACCTCAGCCGAACGCCTTGGGCAGGTCGTCGGTCGGCTTGGCGACGATCTGATGCTCATCGCGCCACAGAACCTCACGCTGGCGCCGGGACGTGATCGAGCGCACAGGCAAGCCGCCCTCCTCGATCAGCCAGGCGCAATAGCGCGCACGGCTGATGGCTTCCTTGGCGTTCGGGTGGAACCAGCAGACGCCCCAAATCGACTCACGGCGCTTGAAATGCCGCCCAACCCGGCCAGGAATGGGCAAATGCCGATTGAACCAGTCGAACTGATCCTCCAGTTCGCCATGGATCCAGTCCGGGCAGCCATTCCGGTACAAGTACCAGGACGCATGGAAAAAGCCGCTCTCTACCCGGCTCTTCGGATGGATCAGCGGCGTTACAAACCGCACATACATAGTGACACCCACAGCGCTTGCAGGCGCCGTGTTCCTTTTGCTCGAATCCGGGACGTGGAAAGCCGCCCTTCGGCGGCGTCAGGCCATGGCCGAGGGGAGACATTTGTTGAAACGCATATCGATGCCTTTCATCGTCGCCTCCTGAGGTGTCATTCGTACAAAAGATGCCGCGCTGCGCACGCAGCATCCGGGTGCGGGCTGTTACACTGGTTGCGTTGCGGCATCAAGAGGTGTGAGGAATAACGTGGCCACACTCCAAACCCAAATCTCCCCCTCCTCGGAAACCTTCCGCGCCAATGCCGAGCGCATGCGGGCGCTGGTCGACGATATCGCCGAGAAGGCGGCGGGCATCGAGCGAGGCGGCTCGGACGAGGCGCGCGAGCGCCACCAAAGCCGCGGCAAGCTGCTGCCGCGCGAAAGATTGGCGCAACTGCTCGACACCGGCTCGCCTTTTCTCGAGGTCGGCCAGTTCGCGGCATGGTCGATGTATGGCGAGGATATTCCGTCGGCCGGCATCATCACCGGCATCGGCCGTGTCGAAGGCCGGGAGGTGATGGTCGTCGTCAACGACGCGACGGTGAAAGGCGGCACCTATTATCCGGTGACGGTGAAGAAGCATCTGCGCGCGCAGGAGATCGCGCTGCAGAACAAGCTGCCTTGCGTCTACCTGGTCGACAGCGGCGGCGCCAACCTGCCCAACCAGGACGAGGTCTTCCCCGACCGTGAGCATTTCGGCCGCATCTTCTACAACCAGGCCAACATGTCGGCAGCCGGCATCCCGCAGATCGCTTGCGTCATGGGCTCCTGCACGGCGGGCGGGGCCTATGTGCCGGCGATGTCGGACGAAACGATCATGGTGCGCAACCAGGCGACCATTTTTCTTGGCGGCCCGCCGCTGGTGAAGGCTGCCACCGGCGAGGACGTCAGCGCCGAGGAGCTCGGCGGCGCCGAGGTCCACACCAGGCTTTCCGGCGTCGCCGACCACTATGCCATGGATGACGAGCACGCGCTGGCCATTTGCCGACGCATCGTCAAGAACCTGAATCGGAACAAGGCCGTAAGCCTGAACTTACAGAAACCAGTATCACCGCTTCACGATCCGCATGAACTCTACGGCATCGTGCCGACTGATTTGCGCCAGCCCTATGACGTTCGCGAGGTGATCGCGCGTCTGGTCGACGGTTCCGAGTTCGACGAGTTCAAGCAGAATTACGGCACCACCTTGGTCACCGGTTTTGCGCATCTGCACGGCATGCCGGTCGGCATCCTCGGCAACAATGGGGTGCTGTTCTCGGAAAGCGCGCTGAAGGGCGCGCATTTCATCGAGCTCTGCTGCCAGCGCGGCATTCCGCTGATCTTCCTGCAGAACATCACCGGCTTCATGGTCGGGCGAAAGTATGAGGCCGGCGGCATCGCCAAGGACGGCGCCAAGCTGGTCACGGCGGTCGCCACGGCACGCGTGCCGAAGCTTACGGTGATCATCGGCGGTTCGTTCGGCGCCGGCAATTACGGCATGTGCGGCCGCGCCTATTCGCCCCGCTTCCTGTGGATGTGGCCGAATGCGCGCATTTCGGTGATGGGCGGCGAGCAGGCGGCGACGGTGCTCGCCATGGTCAAGCGCGAGGGCATCGAGCGCAAGGGCGGTGAGTGGAGCGCCGAAGAGGAAGCGAAATTCAGGAAGCCGATCCTGATGAAATACGAGCATGAGGGTCACCCGCTCTATTCTTCGGCAAGGCTTTGGGACGACGGCATCATCGATCCGGCCAGGACGCGCGAGGTGCTGGCGCTCAGCCTCTCGGCGGCGCTCAATACCGGGGTCGAGGAAACGAAGTTCGGCGTGTTCAGGATGTGACGATGAGCGGCGTCAGCGATAGGATCCGCGTGCATACCGGCGACATCACCAGGCTTAAGGTCGATGCCATCGTCAATGCCGCCAATTCCTCGCTGCTCGGCGGCGGTGGTGTCGACGGCGCTATCCACCGCGCCGCCGGGCCGGAGCTGGTCGCCGAATGCCGCACGCTGAACGGCTGCAGGACCGGGGATGCCAAACTGACGAAAGGCTACCGGCTGCCGGCGCGCTATGTCATTCACACTGTCGGCCCGGTCTGGCACGGCGGGGGCGAGAGCGAGGCGGAGTTGCTCGCCTCCTGCTATCGGCGCTCGCTGGAGATTGCCACCGGTAAGGACTGTCGAACGATAGCATTTCCGGCGATCTCGACCGGCATCTACGGCTATCCGAAAGATCAGGCTACCGAAGTAGCCGTCGGCACGGTTGCTGTTTTTCTAGGCGAAAACGCCATCCCCGAGACCGTCACTTTCTGCTGCTTCGACGATCTGACTGCCAGACTATACAGCTCAGCCGTTGCTGCGATTGGGGGAGGCTGAACTTTATGACAAAGACGTTCCACCCGTTCACGAGATCGACAATGTTGAGTGACCATCTAGCGACGCCGGCAAATATTCGATATTGCTCATCCTGCATTGTCTCATGGGGATGGGGTAAAAATGATACGAGAATATCTGCGGAAAGCATCCGCGTCGATACTTGCAGGAATGCTTATATGCGCCTCGTGCGGCGCTGTCGTCGCCGGGTCGCTGGCTGGAAGCGAGGGGGACAAGCGCTTTCCACCCTACATCCCACGCAATCCCAAGGATCCGTGCAACAGGGCATACAAGGCCTATCTGGCGGCGAGCGGCCATTCAGCCTACGCGACCACGCCTTATGCCCGGATCATGTCGTCTTACATCATCTGTGGTGGACACCTGAATGCGCCGTCCCAAAAGGTTGCGGAAGAGCTGGCGATGAAATCCTGCCTGGCCACGCGCGCGCACTACAAGGTGACTACGGGCGGCGCCTGCGAGATCGCCGCATCGAAGTAGGCCCGCGCCTGCCGAATTGGCGCTGCCCGTCGCAAACTCGGGATGCTCCATGTTCGGCAAGATCCTGATCGCCAATCGCGGCGAGATCGCTTGCCGCGTCATCCGCACCGCGCGCAAGCTCGGCGTGCGAACAGTCGCCGTCTATTCGGATGCCGACGCGCGAGCGCTGCATGTCGAGATGGCCGACGAGGCGGTGCATATCGGCCCCTCGCCGGTCGGTGACAGCTATCTGCGCGGCGACAGGATCATTGCCGCGGCGCTTGCCACAGGCGCCGAGGCAATCCACCCCGGCTACGGCTTCCTGTCGGAGAACCCCGACTTCGTCGACCAGGTGACGGCGGCGGGCCTCATCTTCATCGGCCCGTCCGCCGCCTCGATCCGCGCCATGGGGCTGAAGGATGCCGCCAAGCGGTTGATGGAAAAGGCCGGCGTTCCGGTGGTGCCCGGCTATCACGGCGAAGCGCAGGAGATTGTGCTGCTTGCCACAAAAGCGCGCGAGATCGGCTACCCGGTGCTGATCAAGGCGCGCGCCGGCGGCGGCGGCAAGGGCATGCGGCGCGTCGACCATCCGGACGACTTCTCCGAGGCGCTGTCCGGAGCGCGGCGCGAGGCCAAGGCTGCCTTCGGCGACGACCGCGTTCTGGTCGAAAAATATGTCGACAAGCCGCGACACATCGAAGTCCAGGTGTTCGGCGACAATTTCGGCAATGTCGTGCATCTTTTCGAGCGCGACTGCTCGGCGCAGCGCCGCCACCAGAAGGTGATCGAGGAGGGGCCCGCCCCCGGCATGACGCCGGCGCTGCGCAAGGCGATGACGGAAGCGGCGGTGAAGGCCGCCAAGGCAATCAGCTATTCGGGCGCCGGCACGATCGAATTCATCGTCGATGCTTCCGAGGCCCTCAAAGCCGACCGCTTCTGGTTCATGGAGATGAACACACGGCTGCAGGTCGAGCATCCCGTCACCGAGATGGTCACCGGCGTCGATCTGGTCGAATGGCAGCTTCGTGTCGCCGCCGGCGAAAAACTGCCGAAGGCGCAGAACGAGATCGCCCTTGCCGGACATGCTTTCGAGGCGCGCATCTACGCCGAGGACGCGGCCAAGGGATTCCTGCCGGCGACGGGCACGCTTTATCATCTCAAATTCCCCGACACGCCGCCGGAGGATGCCGCCATGCGCATCGAGACCGGCGTGCGGGCCGGCGATGCGATCTCGCCCTTCTACGATCCGATGATCGCCAAGCTGGTGGTGCACGCTAGGGACAGAACCACCGCGCTTGGCGCGCTGCGCAAGGCGCTGGCCCGAACCGAAGTTGCCGGCTCGACGGTCAACACCGCCTTCCTTGCAGCACTCGCCGCCGACGCCGATTTCGCGGCGGGCGATATCGACACCGGCCTGATCGGCCGGCATCAGGATGCTCTCGTCGCTGTTCCCCCGCCAAGCGATGAAGCGATCGCCGCGGCGGCGCTGGCAGCGACCGACGCAAGCACGGCGGGTCCGGCCGCCGATCCGTGGTCCTCGCTCGCCGGCTACGCGCATTTCCATACGCTGGCGCGCCGCACCCGGTTGCGTTACGGCGAGGAGAACATCCTGGCCCGGGTATCGGCGCGGCCTGACGGCCGCTTCCAGGTGGCGCTGGAGGCGCCGCATGACGCGATCAACGCGCACGACCTCAGGAGCATGCCGCGCAGCGCGCGCTGGCCGGGCCATGTCACGGTGTTCGAAGGAGCGGTCGGATATACATTCACGGTGCCGGATCCGCTGGCCAAGGCGGATGAGGCCGCGGCCGCGTCGGACAGCCTGCGCGCGCCGATGCCGGGATTGGTCAAGCTGGTGCGCGCGGCAGCGGGCGATACCGTTATCAAGGGCCAGCCGCTCCTAATCCTCGAAGCGATGAAGATGGAGCACACGATCGCCGCACCCCATGATGGGGTGATTGCCGAGATCGCGGCCGAAGGCGCGCAAGTGAGCGACGGCACGGTGCTGGTGCGGTTCGAGGACGCACGGGGCTGAGCTGCCGGTCGCCTTGGATCGGCAACGGGACAAACTGGCTGGGGCGGCAGGACTCCAGGGGGCGCCGTAGAGCGCCGAACTGGCCTCCAAATCAGTGCCAAGGCACATACGAAAACGGCCGGGACAAATCCCGGCCATTTCCAATCGATCTGCAGAACGAATTACGGCTTGATCGGCGCGTATTTGCCGTCGTGCCACTGGTTGATGTCGTAGCTGGCGTTCTTCAGGTCGCCCTTCTCGTCGAAGATCACGTCGCCGACCACGGTGCTGATCGGCTTGCCGTCCTTCAGCGCCTCGGCGACCTTGGCCGGGTCGTCGGTGCCGGCGCGCTTGACGCCTTCGGCCACCGCCTGGATCACTGCATAGGAGAACAGCGTGAAACCTTCCGGTGTGAAGCCGCCTTGCTTGATCTTGGCCACGGCCTCCTTCGCTTCCGGCTTCGACTGCGGATCCGAGGGGAAGACGAACATCGTGCCTTCACCGGCCGGGCCGGCGATCTGCCAGAATTCCGGCGAGGCGATCGAGTCCGGCATGATCAGCTGGAACTTGACGTTCTGCTCCGCTGCCTGGCGCAGGATCAAGCCGGCCTCCGGATGGTAGCCGCCGAAATAGACGACGTCGGCCTTGAGCTCTTTCAGCTTGGTGACCAAAGCCGAATAGTCCTTCTCGCCGGCATTGATGCCTTCATAGTCGACCTCCTTGAGGCCGCCGGCATTCATGGTCGCCTTGACAGCATCGGCAACGCCCTGACCGTAGGCGCTCTTGTCGTGCAGGACGACGACGTTCTTGCCGGCATATTTCTTGGCGATCCATGGACCGATGAAAGCGCCCTGCGCATCGTCACGCGTGTAGAGGCGCATGATCGTCGGCCAGCCGGCCTTGGCCGCGGCGTCGGTCAGTTCCGGATTCGACGAGGCCGGGCTCATCATCAGGGTGCCGGCTTCGGCGTAGACGGCGGAAGCGGGAATGCTCGAGCCCGAGCAGGCATGGCCGTCGACGAACTTGACGCCGTTGGCAACGATACGGTTGGCGACCGACACGGCCTGCTTCGGATCGCATTGGTCGTCCTGGATGTCGATCTTGATCTTGTTGCCGTTGACACCTCCGGCGGCATTGATGGCATCCGCCGCGGCCTGCGCGCCCTGCTTGAACTGGTCGCCGATGTTGGCGAGCTGCCCGGTCATCGGGCCGACCACCGAAATCGTGATGTCGTCGGCGAAGGCAACCGATGCGCTCATCGTCAGGCCCAATGCGGCCGCGCTCAAAATACCCAATCTTTTCATGACAATAGAACTCCTCCACTTGCGCGCGGCCGTTCCGGCCACGCTTCTTCCAGAGAGCCGGGACAATTTCACCCTTCGCCGGAACTGTCGAGAGCACAATGTATCGGGATTTGGTTCATTCCGACGGGGAGTTCTTGGGCCAAGCCGCCGTTCCCATACAGCCGGAGACTGCGCAAATGCAAAAGCCGCGCCGGCCTTGTCCCAGCCGGTCGCGGCTTTTGCAGTCGAGCTTCCCGGCGCCCCGCGCGCCTGAACCCGCTCGCTTCCCTGTGTTGTCGCACGGCTTGAGTTCGTTGACCTGCCGCGTTCTTGGTCTGGTTAACCGGCCGTCTTTTTGCGGCCTTGTCCCTTAAGAGCTTTCGGGCCTTACCCCGCAAAATCAGTGCATCGTCATCCATTCGCGCGCTTCGCGCAGCGCCTTGGCGATCTCGGCCTTCGACATCGATGCCGACAATTCCGAGCGCAGCTCGGCGGCGCGGAGCGATCCCTTGATC
>NZ_RZSR01001101.1:0-1824 GCF_004023265.1 Mesorhizobium sp. M1A.F.Ca.IN.020.06.1.1 | reverse complement strand
GCCTTGGCCGGAACCGACCCATCGGCAATCACTTTTTCGATGTTCGCAACGCATCGCGCGCTATCGGCTGCGAATGCATATTGGGAGGAAAAAGCAAACAGGGCGACGGAACCGATGCAGCGGACGATCAGACGAAACCCATTCTCTTCCATTGCCATTCTCCACATTTAGAAAAAGGTCGAACGAACATCATGGTGAGCAGTCAAGGATCGAAAAGTCGAGCGCAGGGCGTTTTGGAGCTCTTGGGGAGTGCACACCGCCGGCGTTGATTTGCGAGCGCAAGTTCGTATAAACGAACATTTTCAACCCGGACGGGAACTCGCCTCTCCAACCTGCGCCCTCCGCGTAAGCTCCGTTCCGAGGCAAAGATACGATAAGATAAGGTCCGGAGCCAAGGTTTGTCGCTGGGCGTGGAGCGCTTTGGCAGAACTCGCCTGGCCGGCGTTAGTGCCAGCAAAATGGTGCTCCGCGGCTTGGAGAATGGCGATGTTCGACTTCGAAAATATTGGTCCGAAGCGAAAAGCGGGAATCTTCCGAAAGTATCGGAGACTTCCACCGTTCCGGTGACACGAAGGCACGTGCTCGCAAGCTCAACCCTGCCGTTTCTCGTCGCCTTTGCCGGTGTTCGGCGGGCAGCGGGCGGATCGCAGGATCCGGTGTTTCAACTGACCAAAAGCTAAGTTCCTGATCGCAGGGTCGCGCTCCTTCAATGCGTGCTCGAGGACAAAGGGTTTTACTCTTCCGATGTTGATGGACTGTTTGGCCCGCACTGGGGACTACGAGGTCGGTCTATATGACAACGCGGATTTGGCAAGGTTGGCTATCGCGTCTTACTCCCACGAATTCGGTTCCTGATATCCTTTCACGGACGACCAGCTTCTGGCGGGCTTTGCTGTTACGGACAGCTATATAGACTCAACAGGCAAGGACGTGGTCGCTGTCTCTCCTGAAGAAATGGATCCTACCATTACATCATTGAGCCCGAGGTCGAACTGCCCTGACGCAACTTTTTCGAGCGCAAGGACCCCGCATTGGCTGGCCCGAGATGGTAGGCAAGTGAGACGAAGCAAATGGGGCGGCTTTCGCCGCCCCGACTGTGTTAAGCCTTGGCCATGCGTGCGCCGGCGCCGAGCGCCATTGTGCGCAGCACATAGTAGACGGCGCCCGCGATCGCGACCCCGAAGAACCAGCCATAGACGCCCCACCAGGACGGCAGCCAGTTGGTGAAGTTGGGCAGGATCGAGGAGAAGATCGCGCCGATGCCGGCGGCGATGAAGGCGTTGACGTGCCAGCCGCCCTGGAAGCGAAACTCGCCATCTTCGCGGTAGAGCGCGTTGACGTCGACCTCGCCCTTACGGATCAGATAATAGTCGACCATCATCACGCCGAAGATCGGCCCCATCGTCGCGCCGATGATGTTGACGAAGGAGGCAGCGCTGCCTTCCCACGGCGCAAACGGATAGAGCACCAGCGCGATCAGCGCCGCGATATAGCCGCCCTTCTTGAAGTCGATCTGACGCGGGAAGACGTTGGAGAAGTCGAAGGCCGGCGAGACGAAGTTCGCCACGACGTTGATGCCCAGGGTCGCCACCGCGAAGGTCAGCGCGGCAAGCGCCGCCAGGAACCAGCTGTCGAATTTGGCCGAGATCTGGTCGGGGTGGAGCAGCACCTCGTGATAGACGTCGTAGGCGGCGATCGTGGTGACGCCGGCGACCAGCGAGAACAGGATCAGGTTGACCGGCAGGCCCCAGATGTTGCCCTTGCGCAGCGCCGCGTTGTTGGGCGCGTAGCGGGCGAAGTCGCAGAAGTTGAGGTAGAGCGCCG
>NZ_RZSR01001100.1:0-1824 GCF_004023265.1 Mesorhizobium sp. M1A.F.Ca.IN.020.06.1.1 | reverse complement strand
GTATATTCCACCCTGTGTCATAGGCGATGGCCGAAGCCGAAACGGTCTGCCAGGGATCCTCGCCCGCTTGCAGGGGGCCGCCGCCTTCCCAAGGCCTTCTGTTGGATGCCTTGCGGCCGGCATGGGCGAGCTGGACGCCGAATTTGGTGCCGGGCGCAGCGACGCGCCTGGCCGCATCGAGCGTGCGCTTGGCCGCCGCCTCGTTGTCGTCGGAGTAGAGGCCAAGACAGCCATGCGAGATGCGGCCGCGCCGCTCGACGTCGGTCATCTCGACGGTCACCATGCCGGCGCCGGACATGGCCAGGTTCATCCAGTGATGCAGATGCCAGTCGCTGGCGGAACCGTCCTCGGCCGAATACTGGCACATCGGCGCTACCGCAATACGGTTTGGAAAGGTCAGGCCGCCGAGGGTGATCGGCTGGAAAAGCGATGATGTCATGGAAACGGCTCCTGGGAGAGATATCGCTATCTAGGCAGCCGCGGCACTTCGCGCCAGACAACAGCCGGTGAAAGTCTCGCTGGACCAGTCGCTTTCCAGGATTGCGCCCGCGCCTGTTCGCCGATAACGCTTGCCGACAGCACGGAGCCAATCATGGAAGATCGCGTCCGCATCCAGTCTGAAGAAGTCCTGTCCGACGATTGGGCGGTGCTCAAGAAGACGGTGCTCGACTATCGCCGCCGTGATGGGCGCTGGGAGACGCAGATCCGCCAAACCTACGATCGCGGCGACGGCGCGGTGATCCTGCCTTTCGATCCGCAGCGCTCGACGGTGCTGCTGGTGCGGCAGTTCCGCTATCCGGCCTACGTCACCGGTCATCGCGAGCCGCTGATCGAGGCCTGTGCCGGTCTGCTCGACGAAAACGATCCGGAAACCTGCATCCGCAAGGAAGCGGAAGAGGAGCTCGGCTATCATTTGAAGAACGTTGAGCGGCTGTTCGCGCCCTATATGAGCCCCGGGAGCGTGACGGAACGGCTCTGGTTCTTTACCGCGCGCTATTCGCCGGCCGACCGTATTTCCGACGGCGGCGGAGCTCCGGAAGAGGGCGAAGACATCGAGGTGCTGGAAATGCCGCTCGACGAGGCGCTGGCCGGCATCGCCGACGGCCGTATCGTCGACGCCAAGACCATCATTTTGATCCAGCACCTGAAGCTCAATCCGATCAAGGGTTGAGTGGCCTGCCACCCGAAGCGAGGAGCGAAGGGTGGTGCGGACGACGGGAATCGAACCCGTACGATCAGAGATCGAGGGATTTTAAGTCCCTTGCGTCTACCAATTCCGCCACGTCCGCGCGCCGCGATTTCAAGCACTTGGGCCGACACGAGTCCAGCCTTGTGGGCGGGATGGCACCGTATTGCCACCGAATATTGCTCTTCCGCATCGGTTCTCATCGCAACTGGACCGGCTATGGCTCGCCTTCCGGGCCGCAGAAGACCAGCGCAGGGCGCGCTGTTAACCCTTCTCCACGACGGTGAGAGCGTCAGTCTCGCTGTTCCCGTTCCACGGGAACGTCTGCTGTTCGATGACGGTCAGCCCTGCACGCGCGCTGACATGCTCGACAAATCCCTTTGGCATGAAATTCCGCCAATCGGGATTTCCCCGAAGGATGCGGTTGGATTATCCGAGTAGTTCGAATGATGAAGGAGAGCTCGTGCCCCCGGTTTCAAGACGGAGGCGACTTCCATGATGTAGGACGCCACGGTCAGCGGTTCGAAATGAACCATCGAGTCGTAGCTGAAAACGGAGGAAAAGCGCCCCTTTTCAAACGCTAGACTCTTGCCGTCCGGTGAAAGCGTCACGGTCACATGAGAAGCGCTTGAAAACCG
>NZ_RZSR01001099.1:0-1827 GCF_004023265.1 Mesorhizobium sp. M1A.F.Ca.IN.020.06.1.1 | reverse complement strand
AGCCGGCCGCCTTGGCGCCCTTGGCGAATTCATAGAGGCGGTCCGGCGTGCGGTGTGCCGAGACGATCAGTTTTTTGTGCAGGATGCCCAGCGCGTCAAGCGTTTCCGCCGCCTGGCGCATCGTCGCCCAGTCGGACTGGCTGCCCATGATGATGGCGACGTCGGCACGCTGATCGGTCAAGGTTTTCGCTCCCGGCGGCAAAGGCGCGCCTTAGCGGAATTCGCCGGCAGCCGCAAGGATTGTCGCGGCTGTGGGCCGACGGTGGCGAGGTCTAGTCCGGCCAGCGCAGCGCCCCGGATGAATCCTTGCGCGCCGCTTTCATCGCATCCGCGGGACGCTCCTTCGCGGTCAGAACCGCGCGCAGCCGCTCGGCGACGGTCTCGGCCTCGCCGGGATGCAGGTTGCACGGGTCGAGGAAGAAGTGTCCGCGCTCGACCTCATGGTTGCGCACGATGACGGGCGGTGAGCCGGCGGCCAAAGCCGAGGCTAGGCCCGCGGCGGTGAAGCGGCTCTCCGGACGGACGAAGACCTGCAGGCGGTCGAGCGGGTTGGCGGTTGGGTCGGGCACGATCTCAGCGCCGATGCCCGGAATGCCTTGCAGCGCATGCTTCCACAGATCGAGCGCCGCCTCTTCGCGCCGGCGAATGCCGGCATGGTCGCGCTTTTCCCAAGCGTCGAGCGCCGCCATGGTGCCGGCGATGCTTTCCTTGCCGACCTTCATGGCCCGCGCGACGCCGCGATTCTGCAGATAGGCGGCGCGCACCAGGTCCTTGCGGCCGGTGACGATGCCGCTGGTCGGGCCACTCAGGAATTTGTGGCCGCTGTAGACGACGATGTCGGCGCCGCGCGCGAGGAAGGTCCGCAGATCGTATTCCGAAGCGGCATCGACGATCACCGGCACATTCTTGGCGTGGCAGATCTCGCAGAACTCCTCTAGCGAAAGCATGCCGTATTGCACCGTGTGGTGGGCGACGACGTAAAGCGCGGCCGCGGTGCGCTCGTTGATCGCCTCGCGCACGTGGTAATCCTGCGTGACGCTAACGGTGCCCGCCGGAATGACCTTGGCGCCGGCCACGCGGATCGACTGATCGATCGGCGCGCCGTAATTGACGATATGGCCGAGCTGGATGACGACCTCCGATTTCAGCCCTTCGGTGTCGTCGGGCAGCCGTTCGATGGCCAGCAGGTTGGTGCCGGTCATCGCTCCGGCGATCGCCATGGTGATGCCTGAGGCGCAGCAGGCGGTGATGAAGCCGGCCTCGCCGCCGGTGAGACGGGCGACGACTGCGCTCGCGGCGCGCTGCAAATCGTCCATCTCCACCCATTGCGAGGCGATCTCGGCCATGGCGCTGATCGCTTCCGGGACGATGATGGAAGCGCCGAGTGTCGTCATCGTGCCCGAGACGTTGATGATCGGACGCAGTCCCAGCCGCTCGCGGATCGTGGTGTTGGAGCCGGTCTCGGAATAGGTTTTCATGGCAGCAGATCCCAGTGTCAGGCGGCGATCTCGACGACCGCTTCGATTTCGACGGTGATGTTTCCAGGCAGCGAGCCGACGCCGATCGCCGAACGCGCGTGGCCGCCGATCTTGTCAAAGACATCGGCGAAGAGATCGGAGCAGCCGTTGACCACCTTCGGGTGATCGCTGAAGGTCGGCGTCGCATTGACGAAGCCGAGCAGCTTGACGACGCGCACGATGCGCCCGAGGTCGCCCGCCGCCGCGTGCATGACGGCAAGCAGGTTGAGGCCGGTGAGCCGGGCATGCTCATAGGCCTGTTCGACGGTGACGTCCTCGCCGACCTTGCCGGTGCAAAGCGTGCCATCGG
>NZ_RZSR01001098.1:0-1827 GCF_004023265.1 Mesorhizobium sp. M1A.F.Ca.IN.020.06.1.1 | reverse complement strand
CCCGATCATCTTCTGCCGCCAAGCGCGCCCCTGGTCGCACATCGGCTGGGACTAGGTCGCGCCGGCGCGACCTAGTCCCAGCCGATGTGCGACCAGGGGCGCGCTTGGCGGCAGAAGATGATCGGGTGTGGAGGTAGCGAGCAACAGCAGGCCGATGTCGCCGCGGTCGATACCGGCATTGGTCAGCGCCATGTCGCCGGCGTGCGCGGCAAGGGCCGACAGCGTGTCTTCGTCCGCTGCCCAGAAGCGCGACCGTATCCCGGTGCGCCGCTCGATCCAGCCGGGTTCAAGCCCGAGACGATCTTCGATTTCCGGATTCTCCACCTTGCGCGCGGGCGCATGATGGCCAAGCCCGAGAATGCGCGATGATCGGCTCATGGCTTTGAGCCGAAGCGTTCGCCGGCCTCCTCGATGGCGTCATAGAGCCCATCCAACTCGTTGCCGGTAATGCAATAGGGCGGCAGAAGGTACAGGACATTGCCGAGCGGGCGCACGAGCAGGCCGCGCTCAAGAAAAAAAGCGCGCAGTTTTGGCCCGATCTCGGCCAGATAACCGGCTGAGCCGGTGCGTAGGTCGAGTGCCGCGATGGTGCCGGTTGTCCGGCAATCGGTGAAGCGAGGGTTGTCGCGAAAGCGTCGAAGCCCGGCGGCCTGTCGCTCGCTCAAGGCCGCGATCCGATCGGCCACCGGCTCGTCGTGCCAGATCTCGACATTGGCAAGTGCCGCCGCGCATGCAATCGGATTGGCGGTGTAGGAGCTCGAATGGAAAAACGTCTTCTTGCGATCCTCGGAATAGTGAGCCTGGAAGATGGCATCGGTGGCGATCGTGGCGGCCAGCGGGATGGTACCACCGGTCAGACCTTTCGAGGTGCACAGGATGTCCGGCGAGACGGACGCCTGTTCGCAGGCGAACATGGTTCCGGTGCGCCCCCAGCCGGTCATCACTTCATCGGCGATCAGCAGCGTGCCGGCGGCCTCAGTGATCCTCTTCAATTCGGTCAGAACCCAGGCCGGATACATGAGCATGCCGCCGGCGCCGAGCACGAGCGGCTCGACGATCAGCGCGGCGGCGCGCCGGTCGCGGGAGAGTGCCTCGAACCGATCCAGCGTTTCCTGCTCGCGCCCGGCGGCCGGGAAGGGGATGGTGTCGACCTCGAACAGCAAGGGCTCGTAGGCGGCGTTGAACACGCCACGGGCGCCGACGCTCATCGCCCCGATCGTGTCACCATGATAGCTGTGCTCCATGACGACGATGCGCGAACGCGGCGCGCCGATGTTGCGGAAATAGCCGAGCGCCATCTTCAGCGCGACTTCGATTGAGGTCGAGCCACTGTCGGAATAGAACACCCGGTCAAGGCCGGCGGGTGCGAGGCCGACAAGCGCCTCGGCCAGGCGCTCGGCCGGCTCGTGGGTAAAGCCCGCGAAGATGATCTGGTCGAGGTTCGACGCGGTCGTCTCGATGGCCTTCATGATGCGGGGGTGGCGGTGGCCATGAGTGACGACCCACCAGGAAGAAATCGCATCCAGGATGCGGGAGCCGTCGGCCTTGTGGAGATAGGCGCCTTCAGTCAGCACGATTTCAGGGATCGAGGGCTCTAGCGCGTGCTGCGTGAACGGATGCCAGACTCGAGACTGCGCCATCAGTCGCCTCCGGCAATCATGGCCAGGTCGAAGCCGGAAATCATTGCATCTCTCAACGTTTCACCCGTCAGCGGACCGAGGTGCGGCAGCCTGCCGAGCTGCGGCACGCCGCCGAATTCCACGATTGTCCTTTGCGTATCGGCCACCTCTTCGCCCATGAAGGCAATGCCGATGAGCGGGATGGAGC
>NZ_RZSR01001097.1:0-1832 GCF_004023265.1 Mesorhizobium sp. M1A.F.Ca.IN.020.06.1.1 | reverse complement strand
GTCCTGGAACATGGTGGTGGTCGGCCGCTTCGCCGGCGGCACCGACGTCACGTCGACACCGCCAATGGTCACGGTCCCCTGATCGGGTACAAGAAATCCGCCGATTATGGACAGCAATGTCGTCTTGCCGGAACCAGAGGGACCAAGCAGAACCGTGAAGCTGCCGCGAGGAACGCTGAGCGACACGTTGTCGAGCGCAGTGAATGCGCCGAAACGCTGGACAAGAGCCGTGGCTTCAACCGCGTAGTCCGTCACATCGTCCTCCTGCGGCGCAGCACGACAAGTTCCATGATAGCCAGCAGCGTCACGGAGAAGAGAAAGACGAGGCTTCCGGCAGCATTTGTCTTTGGCGAAAGACCGCTGCGCAGCATGTTCCAGATTTCAATGGGCAACGTGACCTCGAAGCGCGTGAGCAGGAAGGAGATGATGAACTCGTCCCAAGAGAAGGTCATCGACAGGAAGAAACAAGCAAACAATGCCGGCCACAACATCGGCGCGGTGATCAGCAAGAGAACCTGCCATTCCTTCGCGCCGAGATCGCGCGCGGCGCGTTCAATGTTCATCTGGTGCTCGCCCATCTGGCTGTAGATGATCGCGAAGCACAGGGGCATGTTGATGACGACATGCCCAATGCCGGCGGCGAACAGCGACTTCGGCAAGCCGATAGCATTGAAAGTGATCAGCAGACCAAGGCCGATGATCAGATAGCTCACGGTAAGCGGGGCCGTGATCAGCGCCCGTTGCAGGGACGATGCAGGCAATCTGAAGCGTGCGAGCCCGTAAGCCGCCAAAAACCCCAGCGCAGTCGCCACAAGGGACGAAAGAATGCCGAGAGCGACCGAATTGAGAAGCGCGTTCATCAGATCGGCATCTGAAAATACTTCCCTATACCACCGAAAGGACAAGCCTTCGAATGGCAGGATCGGCAATCGGCCGCCCTGGAATGAGAACAACACCAGCACCACCACCGGCAGAAAGATGAAACCGTAGAGCACCAAGGCGTAGAGCGCAGCACCAGTATTTTCAGCGGTATTCTTGCGCCGCATTGTCAGGCCCTTTCAAGCTTGAGCCAGCGGGCGCATGCAATGTAAGCGAGCGTGACCACGATCATCAGTACGATCGACAGCGCCGATGCTGCGGGAAAGTCGGCCCGCCGCCCGATCTGCAGCATGATGATCTGCGGCATGACGAGTTCGAGATTGCCTCCAAGTATCTGCGGCGTGATGTAATCGCCAATGCATAGGACGAACGAAAGAAACGCGCCGACCATGATGCCAGGCAGGGTCAATGGGAGGATGATGTGCCAGAATGTCCTGATTGGCCCGGCGCCAAGGTCAGCGGCGGCGCGTTTGTAGTTGGGCGGCAGCTGCGCCAGGTTGGCGTAGATCGTCAGGGTCAGAAGCATGACGAAAAAATGGACAAACCCGATGATCGTCGCCGCGCGCGTATTGGACAGTTCGAGCGGCGTATCCACAAGACCAGTCGAGACCAGCACATTGTTGATGATGCCGTTGCGCGAAAGCACCAGCAGCCAAGCGTAGGAACGCACGACATAGGATGTCCAGAACGGAATAACGGCAAGGATGAGCGCCTGCCTGCGCCAGCGCTCCGGCACTTTTTCCGCGATGATCCAGGCAAGCGGATAGGCAAGAACAATGCTGATGATCGTGGCAGTCGTGGCAATCTCCAGCGAATTGACCATCGCATGGAGAAATTGACTCTCCCCGAAGAACCGGAAGTAGTTGGATAGGGTCCAGCTTTGGATCAACTCGCTGCCGACGCGCTGCCACAGGCTGACGACGATCATTGCGGCGAATGGACCGACAAAGAAC
>NZ_RZSR01001096.1:0-1833 GCF_004023265.1 Mesorhizobium sp. M1A.F.Ca.IN.020.06.1.1 | reverse complement strand
CAAGCTGCCTTTCGCCGACCTCTTTCCGGAAGTGAAGATGGACAAGTCGACCGTAGTCGACGGCAAGCGCTACGGCATCACCGAAAAGTTCGGCTACAACACGATCGGCTTCAACAAGACCAAGGTCGATCCGGCCGACATGCAGTCGCTGGCTTCGCTGACCAGCGACAAATACAAGGGCAAGATCGCGATCTACGACTATTACCTGCCGGTCATCGGCATGGCGGCTCTGGCCATCGGCAAGAAGACCGCCGACCTCACCGAGGCAGACCTGCCCGCTCTCAAGGCCGAGCTGCTCAAGATGAAGGCCAACGCCAAGCTGGTCGGCGAAGTCACCGCCAGCCAGACCGCGCTTGCGACCGGCGAGGTGGACGTCCTTGTCGGCGGCGGCGAGTGGGTGACGGCGGGGCTCGCCAAGGAAAACCCGGCGCTCGACTTCTCGATCCCCAAGGAAGGCGCGGTGCTATGGTCGCAGTCGCTCGCCATGTTCAAGCAATCCAAGAACAAGGACATGGCGCTAAAATTCATCCAGTATATCCTGAGCCCGGAGGGCCAGGCGCGCCTTGCCACCTCCTCCTGCTACTGGGGCATGCCGTCCAACAAGAAGGCGGCGCTCACCGAAGAGCAGAAGAAGATCCTGCGCTTCGACGAGCAGCCCGGCTTCCTCGCCCGCGCCCAGGCTTATCCGGCGCCGAACGCCGATCTCGACAAGAAGATGCAGGACATATGGACCGAAATGCTGCAGGCGCAGTAATCGGCCGATGAGCGTTGCCGGAAGCAACCTGCGTGCCCTGCCCTGGGCGCTGGTCGCGCCGGCGCTGGCGTGGACGCTTCTGTTCTTCGTGCTGCCCTTCGTCGCCATGGGATTGTCGAGCCTGACGGCGCATGAAGGCGGCGGCTTCACTTTGGCCAATTACAGCCAGTTCTTCACCGATCCATCCTACTGGCGGGCGATGGTGAACTCGTTGAAGGTGACCGCAATCGTCACCGTGATTTCGATCGTGCTCGCCTATCCATTCGCCTGGATCCTCGCCGAGCAAGTGCCGGAGCGCTGGCAGCGATTGGCACTGATGCTCGCCGTGCTGCCGTTCTGGACGTCTTACGTCGTGCGCTCCTATTCCTGGCTGCTCGTGCTGGCGCAGAACGGCGTCATCAATCGGGCGCTCACCGGCGTCGGCTTGGTCGCAGAGCCGCTGCAGCTTGCGAACACTCGGTTCGCCACCGTCACCGGCTTCGTCCACTTCTTCGTCATGCTGCTGACGCTCACCATATTCGCCAATCTGAAACAACTTAGCCCGAGCTATCGCAAGGCGGCCGCCGACCTCGGTGCCGGGCCGGTGCGGACCTTCCTGCATGTCGTGCTGCCGCTGACCCTGCCCGGTATCATGGTCGGGGCTTTCCTCACCTTCGTACTCTGCATCGGCGACTACATCACGCCGCAGATCCTCGGCGGCAACAACGAGCTGGTCATGCCGCAGCTGGTCATGATGCAGATCGGCCGGCGCGGCGATTTTCCGCTGGCCTCGGCGCTTTCGATCATCCTGATGGCCGTCGTCACCGTCGCCTATCTCGCCTGCGCCCGCTGGCTGAAGATCGAGCGGGCTTGACCATGCGTGCTGCCGTCCGCCTCGCCGCCTGGCTCTACGCGATCGCCGTCTACGGCTTCATCTTCCTGCCGGTGGTCGTGCTGATACTGTTCTCGCTGCAGGCGACCTCTTTCCCGATCCCGCCTTTCACCGGCCCGTCGCTGCGCTGGTACCAGGCGGTGCTGTCCGATGCACGCCTCACCTCCGCGCTGGTCAATTCGCTGCTGGTGGCGGTGCTGTCCTCGCT
>NZ_RZSR01001095.1:0-1833 GCF_004023265.1 Mesorhizobium sp. M1A.F.Ca.IN.020.06.1.1 | reverse complement strand
GGCCCGGCATGCCGGCGCATCCGGCGAGCGCGGTCAGCGCCAGGCCAAGCAGCAGCCTTGTCACGACGGCTCCCGGTCTCACCCGGTCGCCCCGTTCATGACCTTGAGCTGGGCGGGGTCGCGCGGCGGCATGAAGCCCTGCGGAAAGACCTTGCAGACCGGAAGCGCGAAGGTGGCTATCAAGAGCTCGGCCTCGCCGCGCATCTTCCTTGGCGCCGTCTTGTCGCCGCGGATCGTCCTTGCCGAAGCGATCAGCGCGCCGTCGCAATCGCAATGATTGTGGCGGGCGATATAGCAGGCATCGTGGATCCGGCAGGCGGCATCGAGCCGGTCGACCGGGGTGGCCGAGAGATCGCCGGTGCGGGTTCCAGGACCGCAATAATTGCCGAAGACGAAAGGCGAGGGGCGGGCCATCGCATAGCGGATCGACTTCGGCAGTTCCGCTTCGGGAACCCTGGCCCACGGATTGGCGCAGCCGGAGAGGCAAAGCAGCGGCAGGATGGCAAGAATGGCTCGCATGTCTGCGCCGGCTTTCCCAGATTCCCCCTCGCCTGCCACGGCATGGCGAAGTACTGGTGCCACACTGGCCGATTTTGTGGCAAGCGCAAGGCAGGTCGGCTCCGCCTTCGGTTCGGCCAGTTTCAGCAACGACAGGCTGGCGCGACTCCCGGACGGCTATCCCGTGCGGATGACTGACATGGATTTCCACCTCGGCGACGGCGATGTCAGCTTCTACGGCCACGCCAGGATCGCGATTTCGATACGCGACCGCCACTACGGCTTAGTCACCTCCGGGCTCATGGGCAACAGCGCCGAGGAAGCCGGCCGGATGTGGGCGCCGTTCGCCGCTGAGGCCGACAGGTTGTGAATTCTTTCGTCCTCGATGCGCCTTGAAGGCGGTTCCAAAGCGGGTCGGCCTTTTTGGGCGGCATCAGACGAACAACCCCTTTTCCCGCTCCACCGCCCTGGTGATGAAATTGGCGACGAGCTGGACCCGGCGCAGCGGCCTCACTGATTCGTGATAGACCAGCCAGTACGCGCGGCGGATGGGCGCGACGATGTCTACCGGCACCAGCTCCGGCATCGAGCGGGCGACGAAGGTATGCAGGATGCCGATGCCGGCGCCCGAGCGCACCGCCTCCGCCTGGCCAAGTGCTGACGAGATGGCGAAGCTGGTGCGCCAGTCCGGGCTGAACTCCGCGGCATAGTCGAGCGAAGGGCTGACGATGAGGTCGGGCACATAGCCGATCAGCGTGTGCCGATCGAGCTCGGCTGCTGACTTCGGCAGGCCGTTGGCTTCCGCATAGGTGCGGGAGGCGAACAGGCCGAGCGTATAGTCGACGAGCTTTCCCGCCACCAATCGGCCCTCGGTCGGCCGCTCTACGGCAATCGCGATGTCGGCCTCGCGCCGCGACAGGGAGAAGGAGCGCGGCACCGGCACCAGCTGGATGGTGAGCTCGCGGTGGAGCGCCGTCAGCTCGCCCAAACGCTTGGCGAGGAAGGCGACACCGAAACCGTCGGGAGCGCCGATGCGCACCGTGCCGGAGACGTCGTCGCCCTCGCCGGCGATGGTCGAGCGCGCTGCGATCATGTCGCTCTCCATGCGCTCGGCGATGTCGAGGAAGCGCTCGCCGGCCGGCGTCAGCTCACTGCCGGTGGTCAGGCGACGGAAGAGTTTCGTCCGCAGCGCTTCCTCGAGCGCCGCGAGCCGTCGCGAGACGGTGGCGTGGTTAAGCTCCAGCCGTTTTGCCGCGCCGAGGATCTGGCCGGCGCGCGCCACGGCGAGGAAGATGCGGACATCATCCCAGTTCATGGGGATGGTCCAGGTTCTGT
>NZ_RZSR01001094.1:0-1834 GCF_004023265.1 Mesorhizobium sp. M1A.F.Ca.IN.020.06.1.1 | reverse complement strand
CTCGCCGAGGCCGGCTGGAAGCGATCCGGCGCGTTTGTCGTGAACGACAAGGGCGGACGGCTATCAGCCGAAATCCTCGTCGACAACGACGCGTTCGTGCAGATTTACTCGCCCTGGGTCGACAATATGAAGGCTGTCGGCATCGATGCCTCAATCCGGCTGGTCGATGCCGCGCAGTATCAATTGCGACAGAACACATTCGACTACGACATGATCTCCGCCGCCTTCTCCTTTAGCGCAACCCCGACCCGTGATGACCTCGAGACCTTCTTCCATTCGCGAAGCGCGTCGGTCTCAGGCTCTCGGAACCTGCCGGGCATAGCGAGTCCGGCTATAGACGCGCTGATCGACGCCGTCGGCGCGGCCAAGGACCGTGAGAGCCTCACCGTCGCCATGCGGGCGCTCGATCGGGCCTTGCGCGCTCGGCGCGATTGGATTCCAAGTTGGCATCTGGCGAATCACCGAAGCGCCTATTGGGACATGTTCGGCTTTCCCGAGCAGAAGCCCGATTTCGGCTTTCCGGTCGAAGCGCTGTGGTGGGTCGACAAGGGCAAGGCGGCGAAAATTGGCAAAGGGTGAATTTCTTGCGGGCGAAGGCGCCGCCCCTCACCTGCCTGTCGGCATCCTCTCCCCGTATAGTGGCGGGGAGAGGGAAGCCATCATCTATGGTTTCGCCAATCACAAGCGCCGTGGCGAACGTGCCGAGATCGCGGCCAGCCCCTTTCTCCCCGTCACTTTACGGGGAGAAATGTCCGGCAGGACGATGAGCGGCGGCGCCGACGCCGACAATTGGTCTGAAGCGATTGCCTCGGGGACGCCTCCAGATACAGTGGTCTTCCCCAAGGAGGGCAACATCTGATGGGCGCCTATATCCTGCGCCGCATCCTTCTGATGATCCCGACGCTGTTCGGCATCATGGCGATCTCCTTCGCCGTCATCCAGTTCGCGCCGGGCGGCCCGGTCGAGCAGGTCATCGCCAAGCTCACCAACCAGGGCGGCACGGATCGCCTCGGCGGCGGCGGTGGCGACGCGGGCGCCACCAATTTCGACGTCGCCGGCGATGTCGGCTCGAAATATCGCGGGGCCCAAGGGTTGGACCCCGAATTCATCAAGAAGCTCGAAAAGCAGTTCGGCTTCGACAAGCCGCCGCTCGAGCGCTTCGGCATGATGCTGTGGAACTATGCCCGCTTCGACTTCGGCGACAGTTATTTCCGCGACATCTCGGTGCTCGACCTGATCCTGGAAAAGATGCCAGTGTCGATCTCGATTGGGCTCTGGATCACGCTGCTCTCCTACCTGATCTCGATCCCGCTCGGCATCCGCAAGGCGGTGCAGGACGGCTCGACCTTCGATGTCTGGACGAGCGGCGTGGTGATCGTCGGCTATGCCATCCCCGGCTTCCTGTTCGGCATCCTTTTGATGGTGCTGTTTGCCGGCGGCTCGTTCTGGGATTGGTTCCCGCTGCGCGGCATCGTTTCCGACAATTGGGACCAGCTGTCCTGGCCGGACAAGATCATCGACTATTTCTGGCACATGACGCTGCCGCTGACCGCACTTGTGCTGTCGGCCTTCGCCACGACGACGCTTTTGACCAAGAACTCGTTCCTCGAGGAGATCCGCAAGCAATATGTGGTGACGGCGCGCGCCAAGGGTCTGTCGGAGCGCAAGGTGCTTTATGGCCATGTCTTCCGCAACGCCATGCTGATCGTTATCGCAGGGTTCCCGGGCGCCTTCATCTCGGCCTTCTTCACCGGCTCGCTGCTGATCGAAAACATCTTCTCGCTCGACGGGCTCGGTCTGCTCGGCTTCAAGTCGGTGATCGACCGCGACTACC
>NZ_RZSR01001093.1:0-1835 GCF_004023265.1 Mesorhizobium sp. M1A.F.Ca.IN.020.06.1.1 | reverse complement strand
GGAAGGGAAGGCCCCTCGCAGATCGGGCGGACCGCCGACGCTTGCGCTCAACCGCGCCGCTCGCGATCCCAGCCCGTCGTCCTGCGCAGGGCTGAAAGCCCCGCTGGTCCGGCCGGGCAGGGATGCTCGGCCGCAGTTGCACCGGCCCGCCCGCTCCGCGGGCCGGGGGGTGTCTTCGGGAAGAAGACGAGAAAGGCCGCCCGACCCGGGCCGGTCCTAACCCCTGGAAGGAGCATTTCCATGCATCTCATCACGGTCGATCCGCGCGCGCTGAAGGAAAACCCGGACAAGGCGCGGCGCTCGAAGTCGAGCCCACAGGCCGACGCGCTGCTCTTGGCGACGATCCGTGCCGTCGGCATCGTGCAGCCTCCTGTCGTCGCTCCGGACACCGATGGCGGCAATGGCTATGTCATCGATGCCGGACATCGCCGCGTGAAGCAGGCGATCGCCGCCGGTCTGGAAGAGATTGCCGTGCTGGTGCTCGAGCGTGCCGAAGATGGCGGGGCAATGCGGTCGCTGGCCGAGACGCTGGCGCACGAACAGCTCAATCCCGTCGATCAGTGGCGTGCGATCGAGCGCCTCGTCGCGCTCGGCTGGACCGAGGAAGCGATTGCAGTCGCTCTCGCTCTCCCCGTGCGCAAAATCAGGAAGCTGCGTCTGCTCGCCAATGTGCTGCCCGCCATGCTCGATCACATGGCGAAGGGCGACATGCCCAACGAGAGCCAGCTGCGCACGATCGCTTCCGCCTCGCTGGACGAGCAGAAGGAGGTCTGGAAGAAGCACAAGCCGTCCAAGGCCGACCCGCAGGTGTCGTGGTGGAGCGTGGCGCAGGGCCTGACCAGGACCCGGATGTATGCGCGCGATGCGAGCTTCGGCGACGACCTGGCGCAGGCCTATGGCATCGCCTGGGTCGAGGATCTGTTTGCGCCGGCCGACGAGGACAGCCGCTACACCACCGATGTCGAGGCCTTCCTCGGCGCTCAGCAGGAGTGGATGGCAAACAACCTGCCGAAGCGGGGAACAATCGTCGAGGCCGGCCAGTGGGGCGAGCCGAAACTGCCGCCCAAGGCCGAACGCGTCTACGGCAAGTCCGCGAAATCGGATTGCACGGCCATGTATCTCGACCGCGACGGCAAGGTGCAGTCGGTCCACTATCGCATGCCGGAGGCAAAAAAGCCCAAGAAGGGCGAACAGCCTGTTGCCGAGGGTGACGATGCTCCGATCGTCGTGAACACCCGTCCCGACGTCACGCGCAAGGGCATCGAGATGATCGGCGACCTGCGCACCGACGCGCTCCACGAGGCGCTTGCCCGCGCGCCGATCGAGGACGACACGCTGATGGCGCTGCTCGTGCTCGCGCTCGCCGGTCAGAATGTGACGGTCGCCTCCGGCGCACGCGACATCTCCTATTATGGGGCCGCAAGCCTCGGCGAGCACGCGTCGCGGCTGTTCAATGCGGAGGGCGCGCTCGAGTTCGACCTGGACACCCTGCGCGTCTCGGTGCGGTCGCTGCTGATCGACGTGCTCTCTTGCCGGGAGAACAGGTCGAACAGCGGCATTGTCGCCCGCGTGGCCGGCAATGCGATCGGCGCGGACAACTTCCTGTCCAATATGGGAACGGAGGAGTTCCTGTCCTGCCTGTCGCGGCCCGCGCTCGAAGGCTCCTGCAAGGACACGCCGGTACTTCCGCGCGCTCGCGTGAAAGACACGCGGGCCGCACTCGTCGAGCACTTCAGGGAGGAGCGCTTCGTTCATCCGGCCGCACTGTTCGCGCCGGATAACGCCACACTCTCGTCCTGGCTGACCGGCAACACCGCGAGCGGCGAAGACGATCC
>NZ_RZSR01001092.1:0-1838 GCF_004023265.1 Mesorhizobium sp. M1A.F.Ca.IN.020.06.1.1 | reverse complement strand
GTGCCTATTGCGCGGCCATCGTCCTTGCTTCGATCGTCAACGGCACGCTGGCGGCGGATCTGCGGTTGTTCCTGCCGCTGATCACTTTCCTCTTCTTTCCGATCTCCTATTCGACCTGGAGCATCACGGAAAAGACCGTGCTTGTACGCATCGTCGTGCTGGCGAGCGCCGCGGCATGTTTCGGCGCGCTGCTGCTCGCCGTCGTTCAGTATTACTGGATCGGCACCAGGGCCGAAGGCGGTGCCGGGAATGCCATCGTATTCGCGACGGTGACCTGCCTGGCCGCGGCGATGAGCCTCGCAGGCGCGCTGTCGGGGATCGAAAAGCGCTGGAAGCTGCTGACTCTCGCTGCGCTGTCGGGCAGCTTGGCGGTGCTTTATTCGGGCTCCCGCATCATCTGGCTGGCGCTGCTGCTGGCGGGCATCGCCGTGCTCTCGATCAACCGGCGCCGGCTCAGCGGGTTGAAACTCGCGCGCATTGCGCTGATTGCCGGCGGCGCCTGCCTGCTGCTCGCCGCGATCGCGTTTCCCGTCATTGCCAATCGCGCTGACTTCCTTTTCAGCGACTTGGATGCGCTCACCACCAAGAACGACCATACGACGGCGCTTGGGCTGCGGGTGGCGATGTGGGAGATCGGCACGAAGGCGTTTCACGAGGCTCCGATTTTCGGACATGGCATCACAGGCAGCCGGGCGCTGATGAAACAGGGTTTTCACGATCAATTCGGCATGGACGCAGGCTACAACCATTACCACAACGGTTTTCTGACCGCGGCGGTGCAGGCCGGTTTGCTAGGGGCGTTCGCCTTGGCGGCGATCTTCGTCGTCGCGGCCTGGAACGCGGCAAGGGCGCTGCGCCGCAGCGCCGGCCCAGCGGAACGGTTCGGCGCAACGATGATCATCGTCACGGTCGTCACCTATCTCATAGGCGGGCTGACCGGTATCCTGGTCGGCCAGGACCTTCTCGATTCGACGCTGATGGTGTTCCTGGTTTCGGGAACCTATCTGGCTTGCGGACGAACGGTGCCGCCGACCGGCAAGAGCGCAGCCATTCCTTCGGCCGCCGGCCGGCGAACATGAAGGTCCTGGTCACCGGGGCGACGGGGCTGATCGGACGCCAGGTGACCGGCCGGCTGCGTCAGGCCGGCTTCGACATACGCATTGCGTCCCGACGGCCAGAACGGCTGCAGGCTGCGGGCGAGGTCTTTGCGCTGCCTGGCGCCGATGCGCCGGACGATGCCTTCCTGACACTGATGCGCGGCGTGAGCCATGTCGTCCACTGCGCGGCGCTGAACAACGATCGGAACGCCAGCGACGCCGACTATCAGGCCGTCAATGCGACGCTGACCGCGCGCCTGGCCAAGGCCGCGGCCGCACGTTGCGGCGGGCGCTTCATCTATCTCTCCTCGATCCGGGCCGTGGCCGGTCCCGGCTTCAGCGGCACGATCAACGAGGCGATGGCCCCTGCCCCGCAATGCGCCTATGGCCGATCCAAACGCGAAGGCGAGATCAGGCTGATCGAGGCTTACGCCGGACGCCCGGATGCCACGGCACTGCGCCTGCCGCCCGTCTATGGGGAGAGCATGAGGGGCAACATGGCATCGCTGATGCGGCTTGCCGACACCGCCCTGCCGCTGCCGGCCGGCGTGCTGGCGGGTGTGCGCTCGCTGATCGCGTCCGACACGGCGGCGGGCGCGGTACTGCACCTTGTCAGCCGTCCGGGACCGCTCCACCCGGCCTATGTCGCGGGCAACGCAGCTCCGCTGGCGATGTCAGAAATCATCGCCGCGTTCCGGCGTGGTTTCGGCCGTCCGCCGCGGCTTGTTCCCATGCCTGCGA
>NZ_RZSR01000108.1:0-9566 GCF_004023265.1 Mesorhizobium sp. M1A.F.Ca.IN.020.06.1.1 | reverse complement strand
GCCGCGGCTGATGACCGTCGGCCGCCTCGACATCAACACCGAAGGGCTGCTGCTGCTGACCAATGACGGCGGGCTGTCGCGGGTGCTCGAACTGCCGGCCACCGGCTGGCTGCGGCGCTATCGCGTGCGCGTCCACGGCAAGGTCGAGGAGAGCAAGCTCACCGCCCTGCGTGACGGCATTGCCGTCGACGGCGTCTTCTACGGCTCGGTCGAGGCCTCGCTCGACCGCGAGCAGGGCAGCAATGCCTGGCTGACGATCGGCCTGCGCGAGGGCAAGAACCGCGAGGTGAAGAACATCCTGGGCGCGTTGGGACTGGAGGTGACGCGGCTGATCCGCATCTCCTACGGGCCGTTCCAGCTCAACGAGCTGCCCGAGGGCCACGTGCTGGAAATCAAGGGCCGCACGCTGCGCGAGCAGCTCGGCGAGCGGCTGGTTGAAGAGTCCGGCGCCAATTTCGACGCCGAGATCCAAAAACCGTTCTCCAACAAGCCGGTGCGACGCAGCGAGCCGCGCCGCGATGAGGACGAGCGGCCGAAATTCACGCGCGAGGGCGACCGCCGGCCGATCGGCGAGGGCGGGCTGATCAAGGCCCGCAAGCGCCGTGAGGGCAGCCGCGACGAGGCGCTGAGCAAGCTTTCGACGAAGCCCGAGCGAGCCTTCGGCGAACGCGGTCCCCAGTCTCGCTTCGACAAGTCTGCCTTCGACAAATCCGAGCGCGGCTTCGGCAAGTCCGAGCGCGGCTTCGGCGGCAAGGCCGGCGGCAAGAAAGGCGAACCGCGGCCGATCGAACCGCCCGGCCAGCGCAAGGCCAATGTCTGGATGGCGCCGGGCGCGCGTCCCATCGGCAAAGGCAGGGCGGAGGCCGACGCCGCGAAGGCCGCGGAAGCGAAGGCGCGGAAGGCGTCGTTCAGGCCGGGCGGCAAGGGCAAGCCGTTCGGCAAGCCAAGAGACGATCCGGAGGGAAGCGGCGGCGAACGGCCGCGCGGTCCGAAGGGGCCGAGGGGTGGCAATGCGGATCGTCGGCGGTGAGTTTCGCGGGCGTCCGCTGGCGACGCCGCGTTCCAATGCCATCCGTCCGACCACCGATCGCACCCGCGAGGCGGTGTTCAACGTGCTGGCGCATCGCTATGCCGAAAAGCTCGAAGGCGGCCGTGTGCTCGATCTCTTCGCCGGCACCGGCGCGCTCGGGCTGGAGGCGCCGCGCGACAGCGCCTCCTACTGCGTCTTCATCGAGGAATCGGCGGAAGGGCGCGGGCTGATCCGCGACAATGTCGAGGCCTTCGGGCTCACCGGGCGGACCAAAATCTTCCGCCGCGACGCGACCCAGTTGGGCGAAGCCGGCACGCTGTCGCCCTTCGGCCTGGTCTTTGCCGACCCGCCCTATGGCAAGGGCCTCGGCGAGCGCGCGCTGCGCTCGGCAAAAGCCGGCGGCTGGCTCCTGCCCGGCGCGCTCTGGGTGGTCGAGGAGGCGGCGTCCGCGCCGTTCGAACCGGGCGCCGGTTTTTCCGTGGTGGACGAGCGCGGCTATGGCGACACGGTGATCCGGTTTGTCGAGGTGGGGTGAGGGGCACTGTCCCTTCTCCCGCAAGGGAAAAGGAAATGACGCACGCGCCTCGAAAATGACGAACAAATCACTTTGCCTCGCCATGGAACCTTTTCTATCGTCGCGCCACCGAGACCGGAGCATTTGATGACATTGAACACCAGAGGCCTGCGCGCAGCATTCCTTGCCGGCGCTCTGGCGTTCGCGGCGCAGGTTCCGGCACGCGCCGCCGGCGAAGCCGCGGTCAAGGATTTCCTGCTCGAGAACGGCCTGGAAGTCGTCGTCATTCCGGACCATCGTGCCCCGATCGTCACTCATATGGTCTGGTACAAGATCGGCAGCGCCGACGAGCCGCCCGGCAAATCCGGCATCGCGCATTTCTTTGAGCATCTGATGTTCAAGGCTACGAGCAACCACGCAGCCGGCGAGTTCGACCGCGCCGTGGCCGACATCGGCGGCTCGAACAACGCCTTCACCTCCTACGACTACACCGCCTTCCACGAGACGGTGCCGCCTTCGGCGCTCGAGGAGATGATGGGGTTCGAGGCCGACCGCATGCGCAACCTCGTCCTCACCGACGATGTCATCAAGACCGAGCGCGACGTTATCCTGGAGGAGCGCCGCTCGCGCATCGACAACGATCCGCAGGCAGTGTTGGACGAGGAGGTCGACGCGACGCTCTGGCAGAACCAGCCCTACCGCGTTCCGGTGATCGGCTGGATGCAGGAGATGGAGCAATTGAACCGCGAGGATGCCAAGGCGTTCTACGACACCTTCTACCGGCCGAACAACGCCGTGGTGATCGTCGCCGGCGACGTCGATCCGGACGCGGTGAAGGCAATGGCCGAAAGGACTTACGGAAAGGTGGCGCGCGGGCCGGACCTGCGGCCGCGCATCCGCCCGGTCGAGCCGGAGCAGAACACCAAGCGCACCGTGACGCTGACCGATGCGCGCGTCTCGGTGCCGAGCTTTTCCACGCAATGGGTGGTCCCGTCCTATCACACCGCCAAGCCCGGCGAGGCGGAGGCGCTCGATCTCCTGGCCGAAATCCTGGGCGGCGACAACCGCAGCCGCCTCTACCAGCAGCTGGTGGTGAAGCAGGGCATCGCCTCCGGGGCCGGCGCGTTCTTTCAGGGCACCATGCTCGACGCCACCAACTTCACCGTCTATGGCTCGCCGCGCGGCGACGCCAAGCTTTCCGACGTCGAAGCGGCGGTCGATGCCGAGGTCGCGCGCATTGCCAAGGACGGCGTGACCGGTGACGAGCTGGAGCGGGCCAAGACCCGCTATGTCCGTTCGATGGTCTTTGCCCGCGACAAGCAGGACGACATGGCCAATATGTACGGCTCGACGCTCGCCACCGGCGGCAACGTGAAGGATGTCGAGGAATGGCCCGACCGCATCCGCAAGGTCACTGCCGCAGAGGTCAAGGCCGCGGCCGCCCGCTACCTGGTGCTCGACCGCTCGACGACCGGCTATCTCCTGCCGCAACAACAGGCGGGGAATTGATGATGAGCATGGAACGTGGACGAATGGGCGCTTCTTCCCTTCTCCCCTTGTGGGGTCCGAGGGACGGGGCGAGACCCGTGGCTCGCCCCCGGGCGGTGGACGCGAAGCGGCCGGATGAGGGGTGCTCCAGCTTGGCGGCATGCTCGAAATCGCCGCAGTCTCGTTCCTTCCAGCACCCCTCATCCGTCTCGGCGCTGCGCGCCGATCCACCTTCTCCCACAAAGGGAGAAGGTGGGGTCTACCGTATCGTCGCAACCCTCTGCTTCGCCCTGTTCTTCCTGCTCTTGCCGGCGCTGGCCGCCCACGCGGAGATGAACATCCAGGAGGTGAAGTCGAAGAAAGGCATCACCGCCTGGCTTGTGGAAGACCATTCGATCCCGCTGGTTGCCATCCGCTTCGTCTTCGACGGCGGCACCGCGCAGGACCCTGCCGGCAAGGAAGGTCTGGTCAATCTGATGAGCGGCCTGTTCGACGAGGGCGCCGGCGACCTCGACAGCGAGGCCTTCCAGTCGAAGCTGGACGACGCCGGCGCCGAGATGAGTTTTCAGGCGGCACGCGACGGCCTTTATGGCTCGATGCGCATGCTGTCCGATCAAAAGGATGAGGCGTTCGGCCTGCTGAAGCTGGCGGTGAACAGCCCGCGCTTCGACCAGGCGCCGATCGACCGCATCCGCGCCCAGATGCTTTCGGGCATTCTCGCCAATGAGCGCGACCCCAACACGATCGCCCAGCAGCGCTGGCTGCGCGCGATCTATGGCAAGCATCCCTATGCGCGGCCGGATGAGGGGACGAAGGAGAGCCTTGCCACCATAACGGCCGCCGACCTCAAGACCTTTCGCAAAGCGAGTTTCGCGCGCGCCGGCCTGCATGTGGCGGTGGTGGGCGACATCGACGCCGCCACGCTCTCCGGCAAGCTGGACGAGGTGTTCGGCGACCTGCCGCAGACGCAGACGCTGGCCCAGGTGGCGGACGTGTCGCTGAAGCTCGGCCAGCAGCTGGAAGTGAACTACGATCTGCCGCAGACCTCGCTGCAGCTTGCCTGGCCTGGCGTCAAACGGAGCGATCCCGATTTTTACGCCGCGGTGCTGATGAACGAGATCCTCGGCGGCTCGACTTTCACGTCGCGGCTTTACGAGGAGGTGCGCGAGAAGCGCGGCCTTGCCTATAGCGTCAGCTCCGATCTCGTCGATCACGAGCATTCCAATGCGCTGCTGGTGACGACGGCGACGCGTTCCGATCGCGCCGCCGAGACGCTCGCCATCGTGCGTCAGGTGGTGAAGGAGATGGCCGAGAACGGCCCGACCGAGGAGGAGCTCGCGGCGACCAAGAAATACATGATCGGCGCCTACGCCATTAACAATCTCGACTCTTCCAGTTCCATAGCCGCGACGCTGGTCGAGCTGCAGCTCGACAATCTCGGCATCGACTACATCAAGCGCCGCGCCGCGCTGATCGATGCGGTGACGCTTGCAGACGTCAAGGCCGCGGCAAGGAAGCTTCTGTCGGCCGACCCGGCGATAATGGTGATCGGACCGCCGCTGGTGCAGGTGGCGGGAGCCCGCAAGGGATGAGCCCGACCTTCGCGGTTGCCTTCGGCGGCGGCGGCGCGCGGGGGCTGGCGCATATTCACGCCATCGAGGCGCTGGACGAGCTAGGGATCAAACCGGTGGCGATCGCCGGCTCCTCGATCGGCGCCATCATGGGCGCCGGCATGGCCGCCGGCATGCGAGGGGCGGAGATCCACGAGTACAGCCGCTTGATCCTCGGCAGCCGCGCCGAGGTGGCCGCGCGCATGTGGCGCTCGCGGCCGGGCACGATCGCCGAGGCCATGCAGGGCGGCATCCGCGTCGGCCAGTTCAATATCGAGCGCATCCTGAAGGCCTTCCTGCCTGACGCCATTCCGGCGACCTTCGAAGAGCTGAAGATTCCGCTCAAGGTGACGGCGACCGACTATTTCGGCCACAAGCTCGCGGTGTTCTCGCAGGGCGATTTGCAATCGGCGCTGGCGGCCTCGGCCGCCATTCCGGCGGTGTTCCGCCCGGTGATGCGCGACGACCGATTGCTGATCGATGGCGGCATCTACAACCCGGTGCCCTTCGACCTGGTCGAGAAGGATGCCGACGTCATCATCGCCATCGACGTGGTCGGGGCGCCGAGCGACGTCGAACGCAAGCATCCGACCACGGTCGACCTCATGTATGGCGCCACGCAGCTGATGATGCAGTCGATCATCGCCAACAAGCTGCGGCAGCACCCGCCGGATATTCTTATCCGTCCGGCCGTCTCGAAATACCGCGTGCTCGATTTCCTGAAGATCGAGACGCTGATGGCCGACACCGTCGAGATCAAGGACGAGCTGAAGCGCGCCGTCGAGAAGGCGGTCGCCGAGCGCGGCGGCAAGCTGGGCAAGGCGGTGTGAGCGGTGGGACAGGCCTGATCCGCTACGTGGAAGGACCGAGTTCTATTTGCCTGTGCGATGCAGTTTATCCATGTCTGCGTACAAGTACGCATTTTGTCATTAACTCTTCTTCGAATTCGACATTGACGCGCGCGCTGCGGTAGAGTTAATAATATCCTAATATATAGGGTAGCGCGAATTACCTCCCGACCGGCAACAACGAGTACGGCGCTACTGGGGTAGGGGAAAAGCAACGCGGCGATCATCGCCGTCGTAGCCATCACCATCGAGCCACCACCTGTCTGTGAATCGCCTTTTGGGCTGGCCGTTCACGGGCCGGACCGTCGGGTTGCGCCTGGTTGCATGGCACTCTGATCCTTTCCTCTCCCCGTAAGACTGGGCGCCGATTCGTCGGCATGGGGTAGTCAGCCGTCTCGGACGGCCAACGAGCAGGCGCGGAGCGCGTCTGCCAGGGGGATGAAAATAATGGCTACGCAAATCTCCGGTGCCGGCGGCACCACGACGTCGTTCTCCAACACGCCGCAGGCACAGGGCGATGTCTTCAACTACACGGAAGACAACGTGGTCATCGTGTCCGCATCCCAATCCATCATCCTATTGGACGTTTTGGCGAATGATTTGGGCGGCAATGCCAAGACCCTCTATTCGATCGACGACGGCACGTCCGCATCGACGGCTACGAAGCAATACGCGCCGATCGACCTGACGACCCAGGATGCGCAGGCAACCGGCATCTCCGCCTGGGAAGACATCGGCGGCGGCGTGCTGATCCGCATCAACAACGGCAAGGTCGAGATGAACCTTAGCGGTTATCTCGCGCAGCACGGCTTCACGAGCCTGCAGGCGCTCGGAGCCGGCGACCACATCAACGAGACTTTTACCTACGCAATCAAGCTCGGCAATGGAACGTTGAGCTGGGCGAGCGTCTCGGTCAACATTCAAGGCACCAATGACGGCGCCACCATCACAGCGGCGCCGGGCGCGGACACGACTGTGGTGGAAGCTGGCGGCGTCGCCAACGGCACGCCCGGCGACCCCGGCGCACATGGTCAGCTGATCATTTCGGACGTTGATGCCGGCCAGAACCATTTTCAGGCACCGCCGAGCCTCCAGGGCATGTACGGCACCTTCACTTTCGATGCGACGACGGGAGCGTGGACCTACGCGCTGAACCAGGCACTTGCCGACCCGCTGACGCAGGGCCAGAATGTCACCGACACGTTGACCGTGACATCCGCGGATGGCACGGCGAATTACAACATCGTCGTCAATATTACCGGCACCAACGATGCCGCGGTGCTGTCGGCCGATGTGAGGAACCTGACCGAGACCGATGCGGCCGCCGACATATCGAGCAGCGGCCAGCTGACCATCTCGGATGTCGACAGCCCGGCGACCTTCGTCGCCCAGGCCGGCACGGTCGGGACCTACGGCACCTTCGCCATCGATGCCGCCGGCGCCTGGACCTACACGGCCTCCTCGGCGCACAACGAGTTCGCCGCCGGCACCACCTACACCGACACCTTCGACGTGGTCAGCGCCGACGGCACCCACACCTCGGTGACCATCAACATCGACGGCACCAACGATGCCGCCATCATCGCCGGCACCACCAGCGGTGCGGTCGACGAGGACGGCGCCGACGCCCCGGTGACGGCGACCGGCTCACTGACGGCAAGCGACGTCGACAACACCGCCAACGCCTTCCAGGCCGCCAGCGGCAATGGCGACTCCGGCTACGGCAGCTTCTCCATCGATGCTGCCGGCAACTGGACCTACACGCTCGACGACACCAATCCGGCGGTCGACGCTCTCAACGACGGCGATCCGCTCAGCGACTCCTTCACCGTCTATTCCGAGGACGGCACGCCCCAGCTGATCACCATCTCGATCACCGGCACCAACGATGCCGCCATCATCGCCGGCACCACCAGCGGTGCGGTCGACGAGGACGGCGCCGACGCCCCGGTGACGGCGACCGGCTCACTGACGGCAAGCGACGTCGACAACACCGCCAACGTCTTCCAGGCCGCCAGCGGCAATGGCGACTCCGGCTACGGCAGCTTCTCCATCGATGCTGCCGGCAACTGGACCTACACGCTCGACGACACCAATCCGGCGGTCGACGCTCTCAACGACGGCGATCCGCTCAGCGACTCCTTCACCGTCTATTCCGAGGACGGCACGCCCCAGCTGATCACCATCTCGATCACCGGCACCAACGATGCCGCCATCATCGCCGGCAACGGCGCCCAGGACGCTTCGGTCACGGAGAAGAGCGCCGTTGCCAACGGTACGCCGGGCGATGCGACGGCCTCGGGCGACCTCAACGCAACGGATGTCGACGACGCGGCAACCTTCAACGTCCAGGCCGCCGTGGCCAAAAGCTATGGCACGTTCTCGATCGATGCCGCCGGCAACTGGAGCTATACGCTGGACGACAACAACGCCACCGTCCAGGCGCTGAACAGCACCGGTGCGAACACCACGCTGCATGAGCTGGTGACGGTCACCACCGCCGACGGCACCTCGCAGGTCATCGACATCACCATTAATGGCGCCAATGATGCCGCGGCGATCACCGGGACGGCCACCGGAACCGTCGTCGAAGCGGGCAGCTCGAATGGCGGCGGCACGCCGACAGCGACGGGCGACCTTCTGTCAACCGATGTAGACAACACCACGGATTCGTTCCAGGCCGTCAATTCCGCGACGACCAGCGCGCTCGGCTACGGCACCTTCACCGTAACCGCCGCCGGTGTCTGGACCTACACGCTCGACAATTCGAACCCGACGGTCAACGCGCTCGCTGACGGGCAGCCCTTGAGCGACAGTTTTACCGTCTATTCGGAGGATGGCACGGCAAAGCTGGTCTCGATCTCGATCACCGGCGCCGACGACGGACCACCTCGTTTTGCGCCGACCGACATCCAGCTGACGCCGAGCACAACAACGGGAGATGTAACGTTCAGTTCATTCCAATTCACGGGAGCACTGACCGCGACCGACCCGGATGCCGGCAGCTTCGTCTATAGCATCACCTCGCAATCGGACCCGGGGCTGTTTTCGATCACCGGCAGCACGCTGAGTTCGAGCCTGTCGGGCTTGTCACCCAGCAAGGTGTACTCCATCACCGTGCAGGCAACCCAGGTTGGCGACCCGGTCGGGCCCGCCTATCAGTACAGCGAGACGTTCCAGGTCATCACCGGTAGCAACGGCAATTCGGTCGACGGCGGTGGAGCAAATGGCGGCGACGACGTCCTCTACGGCAATGGCGGCGCGGACCAGATCTTCGGACTGGCCGGCAACGACACGCTGTTCGGGCAGGACGGCAACGACACGCTGAACGGCGGCGATGGCAACGACCGACTGGTCGGCGGCGTCGGCACCGACACACTCACTGGCGGGGCGGGAGCAGACACCTTCTACTATGGCTCAGCCTTTTCGGATTCGCCCGCAACCGCCGCAAACGACACCATCACCGACTTCGTGCACGGCGTCGACAAGATCGATCTCTCCTCGATCGACGCCAGCTCAGCAGCCGGCGACCAGGCTTTCCTGTTCGGCGGTCAGACTTCGGCCACCGTCGCCAACAGCATCACCTGGTCCGAAGTCGGCGGCAACACGATCGTCCGAGCCGACGTCAACGGAAGCGGTGGCGCAGAGTTTCAGATCACGCTGACTGGCGTCAACCTCGGACTGACGGCCAGCGACTTCGTGCTGTAACCAAAGAGGTGAGCCGCGCCCGCGCGGCTCACCATCCCGCTACAGGATTCAGCTACGAATTAAGGTTTACGACAGGTTTACGAGCGGATCGCGTGGCCGGGCGAGGGATCCGGAGTAGTATCGTTCCGGGCCATGCAGTTTGGACAGGGGGCGGTTCTGCCGCTGGGTATTTTGAGTCTCGATAACAAATCCGGGATTGTCAGGGAAGCGCTTCGCGCCTGCCGCCGCTATTTCCTGTTTGCGGCGGTGTTCAGCCTGGCCATCAACCTGCTTTACCTCGCATCGCCGCTCTACATGCTGCAGATCTACGACCGGGTGGTCACCAGCGGCAGCGAGACGACGCTGGTGATGCTGACGCTGGTGCTGCT
>NZ_RZSR01001091.1:0-1838 GCF_004023265.1 Mesorhizobium sp. M1A.F.Ca.IN.020.06.1.1 | reverse complement strand
GGCTGCTGGCCCAGGCCGATCGCGCGCGCTACGGTGTGTTCCGGCAAGCTGCTTTCGGCGACGCGAGGCTCGATCCGACATTGATCGAAAAACTGCTCGAAGCCGCATCCTCGATTCGCGACGCGATCAACCAGTGCGAAAGGCAGGCCGCATGAGCAACGCCACCGAACCCGCCGCCCGGCCTTCGAACCCTTATCTTGTGCTGGCCTCCGCGATCGCTCTGCCGGGCAGCGGACATGTCATGCTCGGCTTGCCGGCGCGGGGCCTGCAGTTCCTGTTCTTCATGGTGATCCTCGGCTGGGTCACGACCAAGGTGGCGCCGGCGGATGCCAGCTTCATCGGTCGCCATGCCGGCGGGTTCCTGATCTATGCTCTGTCGATCCTCGATGCCTACAGGATAGCGCGGGTCCGCCACGCGATATGGGCCCACGGCCATCCCGACGGCGACAACGCTACAGGCGGCGCGAGAACGGAAATATAATCAGAGGAAAATTTCTTTCATGCCATTGAATTCGCGGATTTCATTCGGTACACCATCTGGAAGCCACAAACGTCGGAGGCTGACATGTGCGGAATCGTCGGACTTTTCCTCAAGGACAAGACGCTGGAGCCGAATCTCGGCGCGATGCTGTCGGAGATGCTTATCTCGCTCAGCGACCGCGGTCCGGACAGCGCCGGCATCGCCATCTATGGCGCGGCGACCGGCAATGAGGCTAAGATCACCGTGCAGTCGCCGAAGCCCGAGCGCGATTTCCGCGGCCTCGACATCGAGCTCGCCAAGGCGGTCGGCGCGCCGGTGAGCGTCGCGGTGAAGTCGACGCATGCGGTTATCCGCACCACGCCCGACAAGGTCGACGCCGCGCGTGAGGCGCTGCAGTCGCTTCGGCCCGATATCCGCATCATGGGCGCCGGCGAAGCGGTCGAGATCTACAAGGAAGTCGGCCTGCCGGCGGCCGTCGTCGATCGCTTCGACGTGCGCTCGATGACCGGCACGCATGGTATCGGCCATACCCGCATGGCGACGGAATCGGCGGTCACTACGATGGGCGCGCATCCCTTCTCGACCGGCGCCGACCAGTGCCTGGTGCACAACGGTTCGCTCTCCAACCACAACAATGTCCGCCGCGAGCTGGTGCGGGAAGGTATGACCTTCGAGACGGAGAATGATACGGAAGTGGCGGCCGCCTATCTCTCCAACAGGATGGCGCATGGCAAGAATCTCGGCGAAGCGCTCGAAGGCACGCTCTCCGACCTCGACGGCTTTTTCACCTTCGTCGTCGGGACCAAGAACGGCTTCGGCGTTGTGCGCGATCCGATCGCCTGCAAGCCGGCCGTGATGGCCGAGACCGACCAGTATGTCGCGTTTGGCTCGGAATATCGCGCGCTCACCAAATTGCCCGGCATAGACAATGCGAGGGTCTGGGAGCCGGAGCCCGCAACGGTCTATTTCTGGGAGCATTGAGTTCATGCCTGCAACACCCATGCCGAAGGCGCAGCGCGAGCAAGGCCATGCGAGGGTCTTCGACCTTGCGGAACAGTCGCTGCGCGAGCTGAACCAGGCGCTTCATCAGCTGACCCCCGGCTCGAACGAGACCGCTTGGGAAGTGCTCAACCCGAAAGGCAGCCATTCGGTCGCCGTCGGCGTCGACCAGCCGATCAGCATCGATGTGCGCGGCAGCGTCGGCTATTACTGCGCCGGCATGAATGATGGTGCCGCGATCACCGTGCATGGCTCGGCCGGCCCCGGCGTCGGCGAGAACATGATGTCCGGCTCGATCGTGGTCAAAGGCGATGCCAGCCAGTATGCCGGCGCCACCGGCCGTGGCGGCCTCTTGGTC
>NZ_RZSR01001090.1:0-1841 GCF_004023265.1 Mesorhizobium sp. M1A.F.Ca.IN.020.06.1.1 | reverse complement strand
AGACAGGATCCGTATCGAGCGGGCGGAATAGTTCGAGTGATACTTCACCTTTAATCGATTGATATTGCTGCCATTTCAAAAATTGAAACGGCAAGTCTTGCCGTTGTCATGGAGCTTTGCCAGAAGAAGCGCGCTTCTGGCGGGAGGCAAAGCGCAGTTTCAACGAGGAATGCCCATCCATGAACATGGCCCAAAACATCGCAGCCGGCCTCGATCGTATCCTAACCATGGAAGTGGTGCGTGTGACCGAAAGGGCCGCGGTCGCCGCTGCCAGGCTGCGCGGTCGCGGCGATGAGAAGGCGGCCGACCAGGTCGCGGTCGATGCGATGCGCCAGGAACTCAACCGGTTGGCCATCAAGGGTACCGTGGTCATCGGCGAGGGCGAGCGCGACGAGGCGCCGATGCTCTATATCGGCGAAGAGGTCGGCACCGGCAAAGGCCCGGCGGTCGACATCGCGCTCGATCCGCTCGAAGGCACGACGATCTGTGCCAAGAACCTTCCCAACGCGCTTGCCGTCATCGCCATCGCGGAAAAGGGCAGCCTGCTGTTCGCGCCCGACGTCTACATGGACAAGATCGCCATCGGGCCGGGATACCCGGACAGCCTGATCGACATCGACGCGCCGCCGGCCGAGAACATCGCCAATCTCGCCAAGGCCAAGGGCGTGGCGGTGCCCGACATCACCGCCTGCATCCTCGACCGGCCGCGCCATGCCAAGCTGATCGACGCGGTGCGGGCCACGGGCGCCGCCATCCGGCTGATCGGCGACGGCGACGTCGCCGGCGTCATCCACACCACCGATTCGGAAGAGACCGGCATCGACATCTATCTCGGCACCGGCGGCGCGCCGGAAGGGGTGCTGGCCGCGGCGGCGCTTCGCTGCACGGGCGGACAGATGCAGGGCCGGCTGATCCTCGACACGCCGGAGAAGATTGCACGGGCCGAAAAGATGGGCATTTCGGATCCGAAGCGGGTCTATCGCGCGCAGGACATGGCGCGCGGCGACGTGCTGTTCGCGGCGACCGGCGTCACCGACGGCAATCTGCTCGGCGGGGTGAAGTTCGGGCGCACCTTCATCACCACTCACACCATCGTGCTGCGCTCGTCCTCGCGCACAGTGCGCGAGATCAAGGCGCGCCATCAGGATCTGGAAAAGTTCTGATTTCGTCCTTGTAGACACTTTCGCGCAATTACGGTCGGAGCGCCCTTCCACAGTTTTCCGGGGTGGTTCGCTTTCCCGGAATTGCTAGGGCTGTCGCATCTTGATATCTGCCGAAGGATGGTGTGCAGACGGCGCGTCTCATGATGGGCGAGAGACGCTTCTTCCTCGATGTCAGGCAGTCGGCGACCGGTGTTTCCTGGGAGCACCGGCTGACCGAGCGGCAGGACATGGCCGCTTTGGCCATCGCGCAGGGTCATGGCGTGCCGGACATCGTCGCAAGGGTGCTGGCTGGGCGCGGCGTGACGGTCGAGCAGACCGAGCGCTTCCTCGATCCGACGATTCGCGAGCTTTTGCCGAACCCGGCCTCGCTGACCGACATGGAGAAGGCGGCGGCGCGCATCGCGGATGCGGTCGTGGCCGGCGAGAGGGTGGCGATCTTCGGCGACTACGATGTCGACGGCGCCGCGTCGTCGGCGCTGCTGAAGCGCTTTCTGGCGCATTTTTCGGTGCCGTCCGAGATCTATATCCCCGACCGCATCTTCGAAGGCTACGGCCCGAATCCGGAAGCTATGCGCGAGCTGATCTCGCGCGGCGCGAAGCTGATCGTCACCGTCGACTGCGGCACCAACAGCGCCGTGTCGATCGAGGCAGCGAAAGAAGCCGGCGCGGATGTCGTGG
>NZ_RZSR01001089.1:0-1843 GCF_004023265.1 Mesorhizobium sp. M1A.F.Ca.IN.020.06.1.1 | reverse complement strand
CTGGTGTTCGGTGACCAGCGGCACATGGCGCCGCAGGCTGACATGGCCGAGACCGGTATCGAACAAAAGATCGCGGTCGCGGCCGCGCACATGCCAGATGTTGCAGCGGAAGAACGGCTTTATCCATGGCTCATGGATGAGCGTGACGTCGTCGCCCATGCGGATGCTCTCGTACCAGTCCGGAGCCTCGATGACCGGAAGCATGCTCATTGGATCAGTCCGCCAGCAGGATGATGTCTTGAGCATCGCATGAAACCGCGACCGTGTCGCCGGCCTGGACGGTCGCGGGAGCTGGTGCCTTGGCGATGAACTGCAATGCAGGATCCTGCGCCGAGGTGGCGAGCACCCGCTTGAAGCTCCCTTGGTAGACGACGTCGCTCACTCTGGCGGTGCCGAGCGCAACGTCGCCTTTCGCTCCCGCAAGGATGAGGTGCTCGGGCCGGATGGCAAGCGCCACAGCCGCGCCAGCCGGCGCCGTGCCGGGCAGCGAGATCGGCCCGAGCCTGGTCGCCACTGCGAAGCGTCCATCCTGTGTTTCGCCGGCTTTGCCGGCAAGAATCGTGCTTTCGCCCATGAAGGTCGCCGAGAAGCGAGTCTTCGGCCGCGCATAGACCCGCTCGGGCGGTCCTTCGTCCTCGATGCGCCCGTCATTCATCACCACGCAATGGTCAGCCAGGGCCATCGCTTCTTCCTGGTCGTGCGTGACATGGACGAAAGCGGTGCCGACTCGTTTCTGGATCGCTTTCAACTCGTCCTGCATCTGCCGGCGCAGCTTAAGATCCAGCGCGCCGAGCGGCTCGTCGAGCAACAGCACCGCCGGCTCGATGACCAGCGCGCGCGCCAGCGCCACGCGCTGGCGCTGGCCACCGGAGAGCTGGTGCGGCTTCTTGTCGAAGGAGGCTGCAAGCCCGACGAGGGCGAGCGCTTCGCGTGCCTTTGCCGTCCGCGTCGCGCCATCGACGCCCTGCATGCGCAACCCGAAGCCGACATTCTTACCGACGCTCATATGCGGGAACAGCGCGTAGTCCTGGAAGACGGTCGCCGTCGGTCGCTTGGCTGGCGGCACGGCGGTGCAGTCCTGCCCGCGGATGAACACCTTGCCTTCGCTGGGGGTGACGAAGCCGCCAAGGATCGAAAGGAGCGTCGTCTTGCCGGAGCCCGACGGGCCGAGGAGGATCGTGTAGGTGCCGGGCTCGATCGCGAGCGAGACGTTCTTCAAAACGGCGAGGAGGCCGAAACGATGCGAGACGTTGCGGATGTCGACCAATGGGGCGCTCATGCCGGCTTTCTCCGCAGCAGGGTCAATTCGAACAGCACCACGAGCACAATCGAGACCGCAAAGACCAGCGAGCCGACGGCATTGGTCTTGGGATTGAGGCCGGAGCGCAAGAGGTTCCAGATCTCGACCGGGAGCGTCGTCTCGAAACGGGTGAGCAGGTAGGAGATGACGAACTCGTCCCAGGAGAAGGTCATCGACAGGAAGAAGCCGGCGAAGATCGCCGGCGCCATGACCGGCACGGTGATCATCAGCAGCACCTTCCATTCGGGAGCGCCGAGGTCGCGCGCGGCGCGCTCGATGTTGATCTGGTGGTCGCCCATCTGGCTATAGATGATGGCGAAGCAGAGCGGCAGGTTGATCACCACATGGCCGATGCCGGCGGCGATGAGCGATTTCGGCACGCCGGCCCAGTTGAACAGCACCAGCAGCCCCATGCCGATGATCAGATAGCTGACGGTGAGCGGCAGCGTGATCAACCCGCGCAGCAGGGCCGAGCCCGGCAGCACGAAGCGCGCGAAACCCCAGGCGGAAAGGAAGCCGAGCGTGACGGATGCGAGCGAGGAC
>NZ_RZSR01001088.1:0-1843 GCF_004023265.1 Mesorhizobium sp. M1A.F.Ca.IN.020.06.1.1 | reverse complement strand
CCATTGACGAGGACTGCCGTTTCGTGATCCGCGACGATGACGGAACTGTTTTGACGATCGCGGCCGGCGACGTGCATTTCGGCGCGGTCGCGTCGGCCCGTCTTTGACGACTTGATTTGATTGGCTTGGCCTGACTGGCCAGGAAGGAAAGGATTTATGGCGAATACTGAGAACGCCGAACTCGTCTTCGCGCCGCTCGGCGGCGTCGGCGAGATCGGCATGAACTTCGCCCTCTATGGCTACGGGCCCGCGGACGCGCGCGAATGGATCGTAGTCGATGTCGGAGTCACATTTCCGGACAGCGCGCATCCGGGCGTCGATCTGATCCTGCCCGACACACGCTTCATCGAGGAGAACCTCGACGGCTTGCGCGGCGTGGTCGTAACCCATGCGCATGAGGACCATTACGGCGCGCTGCTCGATATCTGGCCGAAGCTCAAAGTGCCGGTCTGGATGACGCCGTTCACCGCCGGCCTGCTGGAGGCCAAACGGCAGGGCGAGCAGAACGCGCCAAAAATCCCGGCAATGATCTACAGGGCCGGCGAGACGTTCACTATCGGGCCGTTCGAGATCGAAGCCATCCCGGTTGCGCATTCCATTCCCGAGCCGATGTCGCTGGCGATCGCTACGCCCGCCGGCACGGTAATCCACACCGGCGACTGGAAGATCGATCCGGCGCCGACGATCGGCCCCAAGACGGATGAGGCGCGCTTCCGCGCTTACGGCGACAAGGGCGTGCTGGCGCTGATCTGCGATTCCACCAATGCGCTGCGGGAAGGGGAGTCGCCGTCGGAAGTGGCGGTCGGCGAGGGCCTGAAAGGCGTCATCGAAAACGCCAAGGGCCGCGTCGCGGTCACCACCTTTTCCTCCAATGTCGGGCGCATCGTTTCGATCGCCAAGGCTGCGCGGGACGCCGGCCGCCAGTGCCTTGTGCTCGGCCGCTCGCTGAAGCGCGTGATCGATGTCGCGACAGAACTCGGCTACATGGACGGCCTGCCGGAATTCATTGCCGAGGAGGATTACGGCTATATCCCGCGCGAGAATCTGGTGGTCATCTGCACCGGCAGCCAGGGCGAGCCGC
The DNA here is from genome assembly GCF_004023265.1 of Mesorhizobium sp. M1A.F.Ca.IN.020.06.1.1. Taxonomy (NCBI): domain Bacteria; kingdom Pseudomonadati; phylum Pseudomonadota; class Alphaproteobacteria; order Hyphomicrobiales; family Phyllobacteriaceae; genus Mesorhizobium; species Mesorhizobium sp. M1A.F.Ca.IN.020.06.1.1. Next base: position 762 of record NZ_RZSR01001088.1, on the reverse strand, counting down.
TGGCCGCACTTGCGAAGCTGTCGCGCGACGAGATGAAGTCGGTGGCGCTGACGGCCGGCGACACGGTGGTGTTTTCCTCGCGCACCATTCCCGGCAACGAGAAGGCGATCCTGGAGATCAAGAACCGGCTGATCGACCTCGGCATGAAGATCATCGAGGACGGCGACGCGCTGGTGCATGTCTCCGGCCATCCGCGCCGCAGCGAATTGCGGAAGATGTATGAATGGGTGCGGCCGCAGATCGGCGTGCCGGTGCACGGCGAGGCGGCGCATCTGGTGGCGCAGGGCTCGCTGATGTCGATGTCGGGCATCGGCCAGGTGGCACAGGTGCGCGACGGCGATATGCTGAGGCTCTGGCCCGGTCCGGCCACGATCATCGACCAGGTGCCGTTCGGCCGCCTCTACAAGGATGGATACTTGATCGGAACCGACCAGTCGATGGGCATACGCGACCGGCGCAAGCTGTCCTATGCCGGGCATGTCGCGGTCAACGTCGTGCTCGACGAGAAATACGAGCTAGCCGGCGATCCCGATCTGGTGGCGATCGGCGTCGCCGAGGCCGATGCCAGCGGCGAGACGCTAGAGGACCTGATGCTCGATGCGGCAATCGGCGCGGTGGACTCGATCCCCCGCCAGCGCAGAAAAGACCTCGACCTTGTGCAGGAGGCCGTGCGCCGCGCCGTCCGCGGCGCCGCCAACGAAGCCTGGGGCAAGAAGCCGCTGGTGACGGTGTTTGTCACTAGATAAGGGAGTAGGGGAGTAC
>NZ_RZSR01001087.1:0-1843 GCF_004023265.1 Mesorhizobium sp. M1A.F.Ca.IN.020.06.1.1 | reverse complement strand
CTGAGCCGCTTGTGATTCAGGGGCGAGGCGACACGGCGCAGACAAGCTTGCCACGACTGACATAACCGGCATCGCATTTTCCTGTTTTGTTCTCGTTCGAGGCCCGCTAGGGTTGCGCACTTCGATTCGAGTCAATGACGATTCTTTCCACGGAAAAATTTCGGTTGTGAATCGCGAGCATCGAAGCCGGTTGGAACCTCACTGTTGCAGATAAGTCAGCACCGACTTTTCCAGTTCTGATATCGAGGAAGCGGGATCGAAATCGGGGACATCATGGCTGAAGCAGCGCGCAAGCTCGGCGTGGCGGAGCAACCGCTCTACCGCGAGGCACCGAACAACATCGAGGCCGAGCAGGCGCTGCTTGGCGCAATTCTGGTCAACAACGACGCCTTCTACCGCGTCTCGGATTTCCTCAAGCCCGCGCATTTCTATGAGCCGCTGCACCGCAAGATCTTCGAGGTCGCGGCAGAGCTCATCCGCATGGGCAAGATCGCGACGCCGATCACGCTGAAGACCTTCCTGCCGGCGGAAGAGAAGGTCGGCGACATGACGGTGGCGCAGTATGTCGTGCGGCTCGCCGTCGAGGCGGTCACGGTCGTCAACGCGGCCGATTACGGACGAGCCATCTACGACCTCGCCACGCGCCGGGCGCTGATCACCGTCGGCGAGGACATGGTCAACATCGCCTATGACGCGCCGGTCGACATGTCGCCCTCGGAGCAGATCGAGGACGCCGAGCGGCGCCTGTTCGAGCTCGCGGAGACTGGCCGCTACGACGGCGGCTTCGAGAGCTTCAACGACGCGGTAAAAACCGCCGTCGACATGGCCAACGCCGCCTATATGCGCGACGGCCATCTGTCAGGCATCGCCACGGGGCTGCGCGACCTCGACCGCCGCATGGGCGGCCTGCAGCCTTCCGACCTGATCGTGCTTGCCGGGCGCCCCGGCATGGGCAAGACCTCTCTGGCCACCAACATCGCCTTCAATATCGCCGAGGCCTATCAACCGGCGCAGCAGGCCGACGGCACCTTCAAGGCGGCCAATGGCGGCGTGGTCGGCTTCTTCTCGCTCGAAATGTCGTCGGAACAGCTCGCCACCCGCATCATCTCCGAGCAGACCGAAATCTCGTCATCGAAGATCCGCCGCGGCGAGATCTCCGAGATGGATTTCGAGAAGCTGGTCGCCTGCTCGCAGACGATGCAGAAGATCCCGCTGTTCATCGACCAGACCGGCGGCATCTCGATCGCGCAGCTCTCCGCGCGGGCGCGGCGGCTGAAACGCCAGCGCGGCCTCGACCTCATCGTCATCGACTATATCCAGCTGATGCAGGGCTCGAGCGCGCGCGCCTCGCAGAACCGCGTGCAGGAAATCACCGAAATCACCACGGGCCTGAAGGCTCTAGCCAAGGAGCTCGGCGTGCCGATCATCGCGCTGTCGCAGCTGTCGCGTCAGGTCGAAAGCCGCGACGACAAGCGCCCGCAGCTCTCGGACCTGCGTGAATCCGGTTCGATCGAGCAGGACGCCGACGTGGTGCTGTTCGTCTACCGCGAGGAATACTACCTCAAGAACCGCGAGCCGAAGCTCGGCACCGACGAATACATCAAGTGGGAAAACGAGATGAACGAGGCGCGCGGCAAGGCCGAGTGCATCGTGGCCAAGCAGCGTCACGGACCGACCGGCACCGTCAGCCTCGCCTTCCATGGCGAATTCACGCGGTTCTCGGACCTGGCCGAGGAGCATCATTTGCCGGAGAGGTTTGAGTAGTTTTTGGCCCACGTCAGCGCTCCGTCACACCCCCCTCTGTCCTGCCGGACATCTCCCCCGCAAGGGGAGAGATTGGCTG
>NZ_RZSR01001086.1:0-1845 GCF_004023265.1 Mesorhizobium sp. M1A.F.Ca.IN.020.06.1.1 | reverse complement strand
GGGTCTGGCCAAAACCATGAACTATCCTCGGATGAGCACCGGTGGCGGTGTGCGGCAGGATGCGTGGCCTTCAAACGGGTCCGTTCCCGGCGCCGACCTGCCAATCATGCAAAAGCAGCTGCTCGACCTGTTCAACGTTGAGTACGGCATCATGGTTCAGCCCATGGAGCTAAGCTCCGAACGCAACGTCGAATTCGGCTCTGCGTTGGCGTCAGCTGCCAATGAGTGGCAGGTTTCGCGTTGGTGCGATCCTGACCCAAGGTTGAAGGCGTCCGTTCAAATCAATGTGGAAGACGAGAAATCTGCGATAGCCGAAATCGAGAAGTGGGCGGGCGACCGACGTTTCGTGCAGGTGCAATTCCCGCAGCGTGGAACCGAGCCTTTGGGTCGCAGACGATATTGGCAGATCATGGAGGCTTGTGTCGCCAATGGATTCCCAATCGCGGTTCACATCGGCGGAATAGGCGGACACCCATCTACTGCCGGCGGATGGCCATCCTATTATCATGAGGAGCACCCCGCCTACGTGCAGGGAATGCAGAACATGGTGATCAGTCTGGTGTGCGAGGGCGTAATGGCCCAGATTCCAAATCTCAGGGTCGTTCTGCTGGAGTCAGGATTCGGTTGGCTGCCATCATTGTGCTGGCGCATGGATACTGCCTGGAAGCGCCTGCACTCGGAAGTGCCACTCCTGCGTCAAAAGCCCTCCGAGTATGTGCGCGAGAGGATTTGGCTTACTACCCAACCAGTCGATGAACCTGAGCGCCCTCAAGATCTTCTGTCCACGATCGAATGGATAGGGGCAGATCGGTTGATGTTCTCAACGGATTATCCGCACTGGGACCAGGACGATCCGCGCTATGCGTTCAAGGTGGCACTGCCGGAACAGTGGCGGCGCAAAATCTTTCATGACAACGCGCGCGCCTTGTATGGGTTGAGCCAATCATGAGCCGTCATGTCGTTGCAACTGTTGACGAAATCGAACCGGGTAAGTGCAAGATCGTGACCGTCAAGGGGCGGCAGATTGGCGTCTTCCGCATCAAGGATGAGTTTTTCGCCCTCATAAACCGTTGTCCACACCAAGGTGCAGCTCTGTGCGAAGGCGACCTGGTCGGCAGAGTGGAATCACCTGGTCCCGGCGAGTACAAACTGGCCCGCCAGGGAGAGATGGTTCGCTGTCCTTGGCACGGGTGGGAGTTTGACATCCGTACAGGTCAATCGTGGTGTGATCCGGACAGCGTCCGGGCGCGAACCTTTGCGGTTGAAGTCGAGCCGGGAGAGGTTTTGGCCAAGGGGCCGTTTCAGGCAGAAACCGTCGCGGTTAATGTTGACGGCAACTATGTCGTGATCACCGTGTGAACTGCTGAAAGAGGGTAGACCGACTTCGCCACCTCACACCATCGGGATCGGTTTCACGCCAATTTTTGATCGGGTAGCGAGGCACTTATCGTATCCGTCGGACCGATCCTGCAGCCGAAGTCCGACGCCAAATTGGCTCCTCAGAATGGCCGCGAGGCACGTTCTAGGAAGCATCAATTTCCAAGAGGTTTTGCGACGGCGAATGCACCTGGCAGGTTGTGCAGAGGATCTTCGAAGCAAGAGCACCGTTCAGTACGCGCATTGTTGCAAATCGTGACATTTGTGCATCAAACGTTTCATTCAAACCGGTTTTTTGGCGGATGAGCGTCGGCTGAGTGCGCCACTATCCACGGAAACAGACCAAAAAAAGCTGAGGCGATGTAATGAAAATACTGGTGGGATGGCATGCGACAGAGGACGAGTTGGCTCGTTTTCGGGACGCAGTGCCGGGCGCTACCGTTGTTGCCCCCAAGCCTGAACCTTACC
>NZ_RZSR01001085.1:0-1849 GCF_004023265.1 Mesorhizobium sp. M1A.F.Ca.IN.020.06.1.1 | reverse complement strand
GGTTTTATGGTAATGTCAACCTGGATGGGCGTTCATGACTGGTGCGACACGTCCCGGGAGGAGCCGGCACGCGTAAACGGCACAGTGGACCTCTACTGCCCCCCGTCCATCTCCGGCGATTGAGGATCTGTCTATCCATGATAGCGGTAACTTTGCAGTTCGGTGCACTAGCCGAAAGCATTCGACTAACCGTTGACAGAGTGCGTGTGGCTCCTCCGTTAAAACGCGAGCGGCGGTTGGAGAGGGAGCTTGGTGCATGAGTTTTCTTGACATCATGGTGGGCATTTTTCAGGGCTTCGGTGTCACGGCTACTGTTACCCTGCTGGGTCTGATTTACGCAATCCCCTTCGCACTTGTCGCAGGGGTGCTTCAGCACTTCGCAACCGGCCCAACACGCTGGTTTATTACGGCAATTATCGAGTTCTGGCGCAGCTCTTCTGTCATTGTCCTGCTGTACGCGTTTTACTACTCCCTTCCCGCATTCGGTATCTATCTCTCCGGTATTACAGTTGGCTCGATGGTGCTGGGCCTTAACATAGGCGGCTATGGCAGCCAGTCCGTGCGCGCAGCGCTGCAGGCTCTTGATCGGGGACAGCGCGAAGCCGGTCTCGCGCTTGGCCTGACTCGGCTCGAGGTCCTGCGCCTGGTCGAACTTCCCCAGGCAATTTCCGCCATGATCCCGACCTTCGTCAATCAAGCCATCCAGCTCATCAAAGGGACAGCCTTAGTATCTCTGATTACGCTTACCGACATGACGTTTCGTGCGAAACAACTGTCGCAGCTGGAGTACAATCCGGTCGGAATTTATTCGGGTCTTCTCCTCGCATATCTGATCCTCTGCTACCCAATCACGATCCTGGGGCGGCACTTGGAACGGTCTAAAGACAAGACGCTAGGGAGCCCGGCATGAACTTCGATATCGCCTTTGCCATCAACAGCGTCCCCCGCATCATCGAAGGCCTGGGCAATACGCTTCTGGTTGCCGTGTTAAGCTTCATTGGAGCGCTGTTAATAGGTTTTCTATGGGAAATGCTAAGGCGCTCCCACCGCTGGATGCGCCCGGTAGTCCAGTTCATCGTCGATGCCATCCGTTCCACACCGGCGCTTGTCCAGCTGTATTTCCTTTTTTTCGTGCTTCCGTTTTATGGGATTGTACTTCCCGCCCTGTTCGTAGGGGTTGCCGGCCTGAGCATATATTTTTCCGGCTATCTCGCAGAAGTGTTCAAAGCGGGGATCGATGCCGTTCCCTCCGGTCAAGGAGAAGCCGCGAAAAGCCTAGGGTTGAATTGGTTCGACACCGTATTCTTCGTGCTGGCACCGCAAATGCTGCGCAACGTTGCGGCTCCGCTGGGCGCGTACTCGGTCTCGATTCTGAAATCGACACCGTACCTGTCGGTCATTGCAGTGCCGGAAATGCTTGGCAGCGCTATGGACGTCGCTTCTGATACCTACCGCTATGCCGAGCCGATGTTCGTGGTCGGCATTATCTTCCTCATTCTGGCCCTTTTCGCCGTTGCCCTTGTCAATCTGCTGGAGCGGCGTCTTGGGGTTATCGCGCCAGCCCACTAAGCCACGGGAGTGCTCAGGCCCATGCTAAACTATCTACATAGTTCGACTGAATCGCTCAACGCGATGTGCCCGAACAACGAAGCCGTTCGAATGGAACGCGTATCCAAATGGTACGGCTCTTTTCAAGTCCTCCGCGAAGTGGATCTCCGGGTGCAAGCCGGGGAACGCATCGTGGTGTGTGGACCATCGGGTTCAGGCAAATCCACGCTCATCCGCTGTATCAATCAGCTGGAGACTCATCAGAAGGGCCGAATTTGGGTCAACGGCACAGAACTTACTC
>NZ_RZSR01001084.1:0-1849 GCF_004023265.1 Mesorhizobium sp. M1A.F.Ca.IN.020.06.1.1 | reverse complement strand
GGATCAGCCCGGCGACATCGTCGGCGAAATCGGCGATGCCAAAGCCCCTGCCCGCCTGCGAGGCGCCATGGCCGCGCAGGTCCGGCATGACCAGCCGCCGCGCGGAAAGATGCGGCGCCAGCAACGAGAAACTGCGGCTGGTGTCGGTGAAGCCGTGCACCAGGACGAGCGGCGGTTCCGAGCCGGCGGCCTCGACATAGGCGAGGTCGAGGCCACCGACATCGACGAATCGCTTGCGGCCGGCCCAGGCGTCCTGCTCGCCCCCCTGTCCCGACAGATCCAATGCCGCGGGCCTCACAGTCCAAGCTTTTCCTTGACCGCGGCGAGGCCGGGCTTGCCGTCGAAGGTGGTGACGCCGGCAAGCCAGGCGTCGACACGATCCTTGTTGAGCGTGATCGACTTAAGCGCCGCTTCCTCCGGCTTCATGCCGTCATTGATGAGGTAGCCCATGCCGACATTTTCCAGATCGATGTCGAAGGCAAGGTTCTTCAGGAACTGCGCCACGTTCGGGCACTCCTGCAGGAATCCCTTGCGCACCTGGGTCGTCACCGTCGCGGCGCCGAAATTCGGGCCGAAGAACTTGTCGCCGCCGGTCAGATACTTGAAGTCGTACATCGTGTTCATCGGATGGGGCGCCCAGCCCTGGAAGACGATGAACTGCTTCTCCTTGATCTCGTAGCCGACCTCCGAGAGCATGCCGGCTTCGCTCGATTCGACCACCTGCCAGCCGTCGAGCTGGAACTGAGGATCGGCGATAGCATCCATCATCAGCTGGTTCGAGCCGGGCTCGATGCCGTACATCTTCTTCCCGAACTTGTCGGCGAATTTGTGCAGGTCGGAGAGATCCTTGACGCCGGCTTCCCAGACATAGGTCGGCACGGCGAAGGTGTATTTGGCGCCGACCAGATTGACCCGCACATTCTCGATCGAGCCGTCCTTCCTGTAAGGCTCGTAATAAGTGACCATCGCCGGATCCCAGTAGCCGAGGAACAGGTCGAGGTCTTTGTTCTTCATGCCTTCGTAGATGACGTTGATGCCAAGCACGTCGCTCTGCGGCTCATAGCCGAGCACCTGGAGCAGGACCTTGGCCACGCCCGTCGTGAAGGCGAGATCGTTCCAGCCGGGCTCGGCCATTCGTACCACCTTACATTCCTCCGCCTCGGCCGCCTGAACGGTTTGAGCGGCCACCATCAAGGCAGCGAGACAGACGCCATTCGCAAGCAAGCGCACCATTCCGGTTCTCCTCTGTTGACCATTTGGTCATGTTATTGTCCCAGTGGTCAATGATTGATCTGAGCGGGCGAAAATGTCAACATGGAGTCGCAAACATGGATCGATCCGGTGAAGCTCACACGTCTCAGCGACATACGCCGCAAGGAGTTGCGGCAAGCGGCCTTTGCGGTGCTCGAGCGCGAGGGCATTGCCGGCGCCACCTTGGAAAAGGTCGCGGCCCAGGCCGGCGCCTCGAAGGGCATCGTGCTGCACTATTTCCGCAACAAGCAGGAATTGTTCGAGCACGCGATGCGCGAGGCCAATGCCGTGCTGTGCAACGCGGTGGTGGCGCGGCTCAAGCGCGCGCGAACGCCGATGGAGCGGCTGGACGCGGTGATCGAGGGCAATTTCGAGGAGCATTTGTTCCTGCCGCCGCTCTGTCACGCCTGGCTGTCGCTCTGCGCCGAGGTGCCGCGCGACGAGAAGCTGGCGCGCATCCAGCGAGTGATCCACGCGCGCATGCGCTCGAACCTGTTGTCCGGCCTGCGCGGCCTCGCATCGCCGGAGTTGGCCGCGGAGATCGTACTCGGCGTCACCGCTCTGATCGACGGGCTGTGGCTCAGGCTTGGCCTGCAGC
>NZ_RZSR01001083.1:0-1851 GCF_004023265.1 Mesorhizobium sp. M1A.F.Ca.IN.020.06.1.1 | reverse complement strand
GCTGCTAGGTATTTTTTCATGGCCAGACCTTTGTTCCAAGGCCAACCTTGTGTGGCTCCTCATCGAGCGTTCCGCTCGACAGCGGTCTGCGAAGCCTTCGTCGCGCGAATGCGTGCCGAGCGATGGCGACTTCTCGCCCTGCCAGGCATCGGCCTCGGCGGTGACCGGCGCGGCTGGAGGCCGCTCGAAAGACGAATGATAGAAAAGCGGTCTCGGCAACGCCAAGCACTGAAAAAGGCTTAGGACTTCTCCTTTCAACTTAGCTGTCGACAGCAGGGCAAGTTTGAGCTCGCCTACGCGCTGCTAACGGGTAACTTTCAAATTAGTTTCAACTAAAAAGCAACAGAACAAGGACACCACCGTGCCAGTGCCGGTTGCTGATGCCGACGCCGGGCTCTCGTCGAAATGGCCGTCTCGGCTTCGCCGGGCCAATTCTCTCCCACTTCCTGGCGTGCGCGGGCCTGGAGGCTTGAGAGTCGCCCAGGGCGGCAAGGCGCCCGCGCTACCGGCTCGAAGCCGCAACGCTCGTCGCGCTGGCCGACAAGGACGCGGTGCTGGTCGGCCAGGCCCACCTGTTGCGATCGATGGTCGAGGGTGCGGCCGGCGATGCGATCCTGGCCAACAAGCGCGAGATCGAGATCGGCATCGCCGCATCAGCGCCACATTGCGCGACAGGCAATCGTTCCTGCTGTGAGGGCCGGCTAGGCCTTGACGCCGGAGCGCCTCACGCCTTTTTGCCTGGTGAGGCGCTCGAGCGCATCGACGATAAGGTCGCAGAATTTCGTATGGTCGAGCTTCATCGCCACGGTGTGGCGGAAATCGACCTGCTCGCTCGCCGTGCCGCCGAAATGGCGCATGCCGCCCAGCTTCTCGAAATTGCAGACCGTCATGCCCTTGGTCCAGCGTCCGGCAAGCTCGACGCGGATGTCGGCCTTCTCGGTGGTGAAGACGCCTGCATCGATCATCGCCGCCACACAGCAGGCGTCATGAACGGCGGGATAGGCTATCTGCAGCAGGCCGCCATGCGTGGTCGCGATGAACTCCCAGATATCGAGAATGAATTTGGCGATCGGGCCGCCGACAGCGCGCACCCTGTCCTGCAGGTCGGGGGTGGCCAAGGCCTGGTGCGTGAGGTCAAGCCCCACCATGGTGACGTCCCAAGCGGCGCGGAACACCACGTCTGCGGCCTCCGGGTCGGCATAGACGTTGAACTCGGCCGCCGGCGTGATGTTGCCGCGCGTGAAACTTCCGCCCATCGCGACGACCCGCTTCACCCGCTCGACGATGCGCGGCTCCTTGCGCACGGCTAGAGCGATGTTGGTGTAGGGCCCGACCGGCACCAGCGTGACGGTTTTCGGCTCATGCGCCATGACCGTCTCGATGATGAAGTCGACGGCATGGCGCTTGTCGAGCTCGAACGAGGCGGGCGGCAGCTCCGGGCCATCGAGCCCGGTCTCGCCGTGGATCTCGACGGCCAGCACCTGGTCGATGATCAGCGGGCCGGGAGAGCCTTTCGCCACCGGCACCTTTATGCCGTAGGCCGTGCATACGGAGAGCGCATTGCGCGTGGTGTTCTCGACATTGTGGTTGCCCGAAACCGTGGTGATGCCGAGAAGGTCGATGTTCGGGTTGCCGGCCGCAAGCAGGATGGCGATGGCATCGTCGTGCCCCGGATCGCAGTCGAGGATGATCTTTTCCATGGGGGTCGCCTCTCCCTGGCCTGCGGCGATTACAGACCGGGGCCTCTGGTGACGTCAAGGTTGCCATCCGGCCGAAGCGCGATCACCACAACTGACGCTCTTGCCGCCCCGCCCATAATGCCGCCCTCAGCGCGCCTGCCCGCCTCTCGCC
>NZ_RZSR01001082.1:0-1851 GCF_004023265.1 Mesorhizobium sp. M1A.F.Ca.IN.020.06.1.1 | reverse complement strand
GCCAGCTCATCAGGTCGACGCCCTTGGCGAACTCGCCGCGCATGATGACGACCGCAGACTGGTAGTCCGCGACCGTCGCCAGTTTGGTCAGTGCCGTGTCGATGACGGGAGGCAGCTTGGCGCCCGGAGCGGGATCGCAGACCGGCTCGATCTCGATCTCGACCATGCGGATGGCGTGCTTGCGGCCGTCCTCCGGATCGACGCCGCGAGCGGCCTTCACCGGCCCGATCGCGGCGACAAGCGAGCGGAAGCATTCCGCGAAGGCATTGTTCGGGTCGGACAGCACGCGCCGCCACTGCCGGTCGAGCATGTCGAGCGAGAATTCAAGACCGGCATCGGTCGGCGCGATCTCGATCTGGTTGACCGCCTGGCCGTCGGTCGTCTGATAGGTGACGCTCGAGGCAACGATGAGGTCGAGCGCGAAGGTCACGGTGCCGGAGGTGACGAAGAAGCCTTCGTTCTGGGCGGCATACTTGGTTTCGTCGATGCGCACCAGGATGACCGGCGCCTGCCGGTCGCTCATGATCGAAGACAACGCCTCGATGGAGGAATCGGTAACGCCGTCGGCGGCAATGGTGTTGCCGCGCAGCGCCTGGACGGCCAGCATGCGCAGCATGGCATTAACCAGGCTCATCCGTTCTGTCCTTCGCTTGCCTCGGCTTCGCCGCTCCTTGCGGACGGCCGGGCAAACCTGCCCGACGGGCGGTCGTCGTTGCCGCCTTCGGCGGAGATCACGACGCGGCCTGCAGGTTCGACAGATAGAACACGATCACCTCGGGCAGGTCATCGACGACGCGCTCGATCGAATAGATCGGCTCGGCCGGCCGGGGGGTGACCTCGCACTGATCGCCGGCCTTCGGCAGCCAGGTCATGTCGGCACGCGGGATCGAAACGCTGCACAGCCGGCCGGCGTAGCGGGTCGGCGCCATGCCGCGATCGCGTCCGCCGAGGAATTCAAGGTCCAGATCGATGTCGAACCGGCCTTTCAGGCCGAGCATGGCCGGGCGCGACGGATCGTCGGCCACCGACATCTCGCCACGCTGCTTGGCGCGGATGGTGATCAGGTCGCCCATGCGGGAGCGCGTCTCATGGACAAGGCGCGATCGGGCTGCACGAATATCCATGAAAGGCTCCGAAAAGGTGAGACCTCAGACCTGGCCGAGGTCCATCTGGCTGGCCTCGTCCGCCTTCACGAGGTCAACCTTGCTGGCTGGGCGCGCGGCACCCTTTGCGACAAGATCGTCGAGCTGCTTCTTGTCGACGTCGATGATTGATCCAGGCGCCTTCACCTCGATTTCTGCGCGCTTGATTGTCTTGCCTTCCGGGCTCTTCTCGCCCGGCGACTTGCACAGGTGAACGGTGCTCAAAGCAACGGCTTTGACCATGATGCTTTCTCCAATGATGTTGAAATGCCGAGAACGATGCCGGACCGGGGCAATCAGCCGAGGACCGTCGCCTTCAGCGTCGCGTTCGGATTGACGGGCACCATCAGCGGCGCCGACTGGGTGAGGATCTGCTCGATCGCCACATCGCCTTCAGGGATGTAGTTGCGCGGGAAGATCGGCAGCGCCTCGAACTGCGCATGCACGTCGACGATCGTTCCGAAGCAGCGATAGCCCTGCACGTTCGGACCGGTCAGCACGACATCCTTGGGCGACATGAACGGAGTGACCGAGCCGTTGACGGTGTAGTAGTCCTTATAGACCCAGACTTCGATACCGCCACCGAGCGTGCCGCCATAGCGGACCTCGCCGGTGGTCATGAGGCCGGTCTTGATCGTCAGGTCGGCATTGCCGCGCCGGGTCAAGTCCATCTCGGCAAGGATCTCGCTGTCGCGTCGCATGACACCCC
>NZ_RZSR01000107.1:0-9673 GCF_004023265.1 Mesorhizobium sp. M1A.F.Ca.IN.020.06.1.1 | reverse complement strand
TGATAGCCCATGCCGTCGGCAATCAGCGTCATGCCGATCATCAGCAGGAAGCCGAGCGCCAGCATCACGATTGTGGGGTTCTTGGCGATAAAGTTGGCGAGCGGCGTCGCCGCCAGCATCATCACGCTCACCGCCACGATGACAGCGATGTACATGATGGCGATTTCGTCGGTCATGCCGACGGCGGTGATGATGGAATCGATCGAGAAGACGAGGTCAAGCAGCAGGATCTGGAAGATCGCGCCAGCCAGGCTCATCTGCAGTGTGCCGCCCATCATCGAGTCCTGATGATCCTGCGGATCGACCGTGTGGTGGATTTCCTTGGTCGCCTTCCAGACAAGGAACAGGCCGCCGGCGATCAGGATCAGGTCGCGCCAGGAAAAGCCATGCCCGAACGCCGTGAACACCGGTGTCGTCAATTGCACGATGATCGAAATCGTGGCGAGCAGCACCAGCCGCATGCCCAGTGCCGCCGAGATGCCGAGTTTGCGGGCGCGGGCGCGCTGCGCTTCCGGCAGCTTGTTGGTCAGGATCGAAATGAAGATCAGGTTGTCGATGCCGAGCACCACCTCCAGCACCACCAGCGTCAGCAGCGCGATCCAGGCTGTGGGATCGGAGACAAAAGCAAAGTGCGGCGCCAGGAACTCGACAAGCTGCATGGAGGTCGTCCCCTCTACGATCTAGAGCAGTTTTCGCGGGTTTCGTCGCCAGTTAGGTACGACCGGTGCTCATATCAATATCATCACCAGAAGGACGGCGCGGTTTCCTCGAGTCTCGGCCCGCGGCGAAACGGCGCGATCTTCTCTGCAAGCCCGGTGCGGTCGGAGATTTCCACGCCGACGCCGCAGAGCGTCGCCGGTCCATTCGCGGCCTCGAAACGACCTTTCGGCACTTTCGACAGGAAGCGGTTGAGCGGCTCTTCCTTGTCCATGCCGAGCGAGGAATCATAGTCGCCGCACATGCCGGCGTCCGAAATATAGGCGGTGCCGCCGTTGAGTATCTGATGATCGGCGGTCGGCTGGTGCGTGTGGGTGCCGACCACAAGGCTGGCTCGGCCGTCGACGAAATGCGCGAAGCACATCTTTTCAGAAGTCGCCTCGGCATGGAAATCAATCACTGCCGCGTCGGCCTGCTCGCCAAGCGGACAGGCGGCAAGCTCGCGCTCGCCGGCCTGGAACGGATCGTCGAGCTCGGGATGCATGAAGACGCGCCCCATGATGTTGGCGACCAGCACCCGCGCGCCGTTCCTGGCGATATAGACGCCGGAACCACGCCCCGGCGTGCCCTTGGGAAAATTGGAGGGGCGCAGGAAGCGCTCCTCGCGCGGCGCGAAGACCAGCGCGTCGCGCTGGTCCCAGACATGGTTGCCGGTGGTGACGACATCCGCGCCCGCCGCGAGCGTCTCGCGAAATATCTCCTCGGTGATGCCGAAGCCGCCCGCGGCGTTCTCGCCATTGACGATGACGAAGTCGAGCTTGAAGTCGGATATCAAGCCCGGCAGCTGTTCCCACACCGCCGTGCGCCCAGTTTTTCCGACCATGTCGCCGAGGAAGAGAAGTCTCATACGATCCCGCGTCGAAAGTCCGCCAAGCAAAAGCTGCATGACTTTCCGCAAAAGATCATGCGTTTCTCAACCGCTTTTCTACAATTGCGGCGTGAACCGGCGCAACCCGCTCCCGGTGAGTATTTCCGAGATGATCACATGATGGTCTTATACGGCACCACCGCCCCGTCCTAGCAGCCGAAGGCGACGTCCTAACGCGCGCTCCGTCCGCGCAGCCAGAAAAACCAAACGTAGAAGACGGAGAAGCCGCCGGTACCTGCAAGGATCAACAGCATGCCGCGCCAGCCCTTCATTCCGGCGGTATCGAGGGTCGATGGATCGCCAGGGTCGTAGTAGAATTTCACCTTGTCGCCGATCGACGCCTCGTGGAGACCGACAAGGTTTCCCTTTCCGGACCAGGTCATCGGCACGTCGTCAACCACATAGGCGAGGGCGACATTGATGCGCTCTATGGCGAGGCCATTTTTGTGCATTTCAGTGAAAGGACTGACATCCGTCACGGTAGCGACCGTCTGCCCCCAGGCGGCTTGGTGGTACAGGGTGGTTCCGGTGATATGCAATCCCATCGCAAACAGTGCTGCCGCGATCAGAGCAAACGGCATCAGGATGAATCGCATGAAGACAAATCCCCTTGCTAACCTCAACTTGGATTGGATAGCAGGAATACTGTTGGATAGGTATTGGAATCGCGCGAAGCGGGTCGGAATATTCTAAGAGGCGGTAAACCGGCGTAACCCGCTCTCGGTGAGTATTTCCGGGATGATCACGTCATGGTTCTCATCCGGCACTTGCGACACCTCCTGGCAGTCGAACGCAATGCCGATCAGCCGCGGCGCCAGCCCTTTGTCGGCCAGCCTGGCGATCGCCCGGTCGTAATAGCCGGCGCCGTAGCCGATGCGGTGGCCGCGCGCGTCGAATGCTGCGAGCGGAACAAACATGAGCGAGGGGTCGAGCTCTTCGGCCTGCTCGTGCGGTCCGACCGTGCCGAAACCCATCTCGACCATTGGCGCGCCGCGCACCAGCTCGCGGAAGACGATGGTTGTCTTGTCGAGGATCGCCGGCAGGCAAAGCCTGGCGCCTTTCTCGCGCAGCGCGAACATCAGCGGCCGCACATCGACCTCGGAGCGCATCGGCCAGAAGCCGGAGACGATCTGGCCCGGTTCGACGGCGATCTGGTCACGCGCCGTCTCAGCCATTTCGAGCGCGATCTCGACCCGCCAGAATTCGTCCAGCGCATCCCGCCGCGCCAGAGCTTCCTTGCGAAGCTGTTTTTTCAGGTCTTTTGATGAGGTCATGCGCAGACGTTAGAAAAGGTCGTATCCGGACGAAGTTGCAGGAGCGACGCTTTCTACCGCATCAAATTCAAAAACGGGAGAGTGGCGATCCACACAACCGGTGGAGAGGTCGATCCCGGGTGCCTACAAAGTAGGTGGGCGCCGTGTGAGAAAACCCACGGGTCTTCCCAGGGACAGCTCCCTAAGGATCGATAAGGCCCCGGGGATAAGTTTCTCCTGCCGGGAAGCGCAGACCGCCAAAACCAATATAGGCCCATGGTTGACCGAGCGCCAGAAGGACACCGCTCCAAGCGGCCGCAAATCTGCGTCATGGGCCTTGCGGCGTTGTCATGCCTTGCACAGCCTGGCCAGCGTCCTTAGGGTCGCGGCCCAACGATCAGGAGAAGAAATGCGTTTCGAAGGCACCGCGGCTTACGTCGCCGACAAGGATTTGATGGCGGCGGTCAACGCCGCGATCGCTCTGGAGCGACCGTTGCTCGTCAAGGGCGAGCCGGGCACCGGCAAGACCGAACTCGCCCGTCAAGTGGCGGCGGCGCTCGGCCTCGATTTCATCGAATGGAATGTCAAATCGACCACCAAGGCGCAGCAGGGCCTCTACGAGTATGACGCCGTCTCGCGGCTGCGCGACAGCCAGCTCGGTGACGACCGGTTCAGCGACATCAAGAACTACATCAAACGCGGCAAGCTGTGGGACGCCTTCGCGGCACCGAAAAAGGTCGTTCTCCTGATCGACGAGATCGACAAGGCCGACATCGAATTCCCCAACGATCTTCTGCAGGAACTCGACCGGATGGAGTTTTTCGTCTACGAGACCGGCGAGACCATCCGCGCCGAATTTCGGCCGATCGTAATCATCACCTCCAACAACGAGAAGGAGTTGCCGGACGCCTTTCTGCGCCGCTGCTTTTTCCACTACATCCGCTTCCCCGATATCGAGACGCTGCACCGGATCGTCGACGTGCATTATCCCGGCATCAAGCAGAATCTCGTGCGGGCCGCGCTTACCCAGTTCTACGAGATCCGTGACGTGCCCGGGCTGAAGAAGAAACCATCTACCTCCGAAGCGCTCGACTGGATCCGACTGCTGGTCGCCGACGACATCGCGCCGGAGGATCTGCGCGCCGATCCGAAGAATATATTGCCGAAGCTGCATGGCGCGCTGCTCAAGAACGAGCAGGACGTGCACCTCTTCGAACGCTTGGCCTTCATGGCCAGGCGCCAGCAATAGGCTTGGCAGCAATAGCGCTTTGTCTGTCTGTGGACCGTTGCCGACAGGCGGCGGTTGCCGCAGCTTCCGACCAAAACATTGGAGGAAAACATGTCCGAGATCACCGTTCGCCCGCTTGCCCAGTCCGACCGCTCCGACTGGCGCCGGCTGTGGACCGCCTATCTCACCTTCTACGAGACCAAGCTGCCGGACGAGGTCTACGACGTCACCTGGAAACGCCTGTTCACGGCGGGCGAGTTCGAGCCGAAAGGCTTTATCGCCACGCTTGAGGGCAAGGCCGTCGGCCTGACCCACTATCTCTACCACCGCTCCTGTTGGTCTGAGGTCAACACCTGCTATCTGCAGGATCTGTTCGCCGACCCCGAAGTGCGCGGCAAGGGCATCGGCGCGGCGTTGATCAAAGCGGTGCAGGACGAGGCGGGCAAGATCGGCGTGAAGAACGTCTACTGGATGACGCACGAGACCAACGCCACCGCGCGCCGGCTGTACGACCATGTGGCGCGGCGCACGGGCTTCATCGAGTACGATCTGTTGTGAAACGGTTGAAACCGGTCCAGCTGCGCAATATATTGCGCATTGGAAAGCCGCCGTGCCGCTGATTGAGACTAACACGCGCAAGATCATAGCGCGGCTTTTGCGCGATGGGCTGGTCGAGCGTCGGAGGCGGCAAGCACGACAAATACGAGCACCCGGGAAACCGGATGTGACCATCATCGTGCCGCGGCACCGCGAGCAATCTCCGGGCGTTGCACGCTCGATCGCCAAGCTCGCCGGATGGATTTGAGGCCTGATCGCATGACGCATTATATTGGAGTTCTGGACGGCGCAGATAATGTCTGGGGAATCCGGGTCCCCGACCTCCCGGGCTGCCATGGCGGCGGCGCCAGCCCCGAGGAGGCGATTGCCGATGCAACATCGGCGATACGCGAATGGGCTGAAACTCGGTTGGCAAAGCACGTCTCGTTACCCGAAGCACGAACGGTGGCGGACTTGTTACGATCAGGTGAGATCGATAGCGCCGCAGGCGAGTCTGCCGTCATGATCCCGCTGCTGATCGACTCCGGTCGGTCAGTCCGGGCAAACCTGTCGTTGGACGCGGGTCTACTTGCGGCGATCGATACTGAAGCCAGCCGCCGGGGCCTGACGCGCTCTGCCTTCATTGCGAGTGCCGCGCGTGAAAAGATCGAGGGGCAGAGATAGCCGTCTGGCGATGTTCATCCCCTTCTTCCTTGAACTGAAAGCCGCGCGGGTTCCCGTTTCGCTCCGGGAGTATCTGACGCTGCTGGAAGGCCTGGAAGCTGGGCTGGTCGACTACGACGTCGAGGGTTTTTACTACCTCGCGCGCTCGGCCCTGGTGAAGGACGAGCGCCATATCGACCGTTTCGATCAGGTGTTCGCGCATGTCTTCAAGGGCGTCGAAGCGCTCGCCGGCCCGGACGCTGTCGACGTCGCCAACATTCCCGAGGAATGGCTGCGCCGGCTCGCCGAAAAGCACCTGAGCGACGAGGAGAAGAAGCTGGTCGAGGCGCTGGGTGGCTTCGACAAGCTGATGGAGACGCTGAAGCAGCGCCTGGAGGAGCAGAAGGGCCGGCACCAGGGCGGTTCGAAATGGATCGGCACCGGCGGCACCTCGCCCTTCGGCGCCTATGGCTACAATCCGGAAGGCGTGCGCATCGGCCAGCACGAAAGCCGCCACCGTCGCGCAGTGAAAGTCTGGGACAAGCGCGAGTTCAAGAACTTCGACGACGCGATCGAGCTCGGCACCCGCAACATCAAGGTGGCGCTGAAGCGGCTGCGGCGCTGGGTGCGCGAGGGCGCCGAGGAAGAGTTCGACCTGCCCGGCACCATCCGCGCCACCGCCGAGCACGGCTATCTGGACGTGAGAACCCGGCCGGAGCGGCGCAACGCGGTGAAGCTCCTGATGTTCTTCGACGTCGGCGGCTCGATGGATGGTCACGTCAAAACCGTCGAGGAGCTGTTCTCCGCCGCGCGCGCCGAATTCCGCCAGCTCGAGTATTACTACTTCCACAACTGTCTTTACGAGCGCGTCTGGAAGGACAATCGCCGCCGCCTGGCCGAGACGATCCCCACCTTCGACCTCATCCACAAATATGGGCCGGACTATAAGGTGATCGTGGTCGGCGACGCCTCGATGAGCCCTTACGAAATTGCGCATCCCGGCGGCTCGGTCGAGCACTGGAACCCGGAGGCCGGCGGCGTCTGGCTGGGTCGGCTGCTGCAGCAGTGGCCGAACGCGGTCTGGTTGAACCCTGAGGCTGAGAAGAACTGGCGCTACACCCATTCCATCGCGATGATCAGCGACATCTTCGGCGGCCGCATGTTCCCGCTGACGCTTGCCGGGCTCGAAGCGGCAACGAAGCAGCTATCGAGGAAGCATTGAGCGTGACAGTAATTCGCGGAAACCAGCGGCGATTGCGTTGTCAGTCCCAGCGCTGGTCAGTGGTGTAACAAACACCTATCTTCGTGCGAACATGACATGCCAACCAACAACGAGCCGCCAAGGCCGAGGAGATTTCATGGACACCCACGCCTATCCCGTCACCCGCACCGATGCTGAGTGGCGCGCCCGGCTGACGCCGGAGCAGTATGCCGTCATGCGCAACCACGGCACCGAGCGTCCCGGCAGCTGCGCCCTGCTCTACGAGAAGCGCGCCGGCACTTTCTTCTGCGTCGGCTGCGACCAGCCGCTGTTCGAATCCAAGCTGAAGTTCGAGAGCGGAACCGGCTGGCCGAGCTTCAACGATCCGGTCCCGGGCTCGATCGAGACCACCGTCGACCGCAGCTACGGCATGGTCCGCACCGAGTGCCACTGCTCGCGTTGCGGCAGCCATCTCGGCCATGTCTTCGAGGACGGTCCGCCGCCGACCGGCCTGCGCTATTGCATCAACGGCGTGTCGCTGCGCTTCGAGCCGGCGGCCTGACAGCCAGTTCGTGGTAGCTTTGTAAGGGCGGCTTCGGCCGCCCTTTTCGATTCAGACGACGACCGTCGCGATCAGCCAGAGCGCCGAGCCCAGCATCATCAACTGCGCCTTGAAGCCGCCGGCCGTTTCCGCCGTCCGCCAGACGGCAAGGGCGAGAAAGATGTTGTAGGGGGCGGGAAGGAAATGCACCGTGAGCACCAGCCAGAGCGGCAGCTTCAGCCCAAGCAGGACAAGCGCCAGCGCGGACGAAGCGATGTTGATCGCCGTGCCGGCGAGCAGCATGTCGCGCCAGAACAGCCGGTCGAGCGGCACAATGCCTTGCCAGCGCGAGCGGAAGAAGCCGGCAACCATCTGTGCTCTACTCCTGCCTCAGCACTTGGGTGACGGCTTGCTCGAAGCGCGAGCATTCCGTCGCCAGCCAGTCGGCCATGGCCGGCCAATTGTCCTCGGCAAAGCAGTTGACCCGCCACTGCGAATTGATGCCGAGATTCTGCGCGCTCTGCTTCAGCCGCGCCTCGATCGCCGGTTGGAACGGCATCAGCCGCGTCCAGACCTCCGTCGCGCCGAGCTTCTCGTTGCGGCCGAAGAAGACGCCGACCACGTTCTCGCTGGGCGCGACATACATGGACAGCACCAGGGCGAACTCCGGCATTCCGCGCTGCCAGAACCATGGCCCGCGTCGCGCCAGCCGCGCCCTTTCTTCCGGGTGCCGTTCGGCGAACAGCGCCCAGAACCCGCGATGCCGGAACTCCGAAGCGCGATGGCCGCCGAAGTCGAACTCACTCATGGCCGTCCCTAGAGGGCAATTCCAGGAAAGTGTAACGGTTTCCGTCGGAATTGCGCAAAAGCAAATGGTTGGAGCAGTTCAGCGATTCCATCAAAACGCTGAGCTGATCTAGCCGCGCGCCTTAGACCATGCCGAGCGCGGCCTTATACAGATCGAGGATCGACTCCTCCTCCTGGCGCTCGGCCTGATCCTTCTTGCGCAGCCGGACGATGGTGCGGATCGCCTTGGTATCGAAGCCGGTGCCCTTGGCCTCGCCATAGACGTCCTTGATGTCGTCGGAAATCGTCTTCTTTTCTTCCTCGAGCCGCTCGATGCGCTCGATGATGGCGCGCAGCTGGCCGGCGGCTACAGTCTGGCTGGTCTCGGTGATCTCGTCGGCCATTTTTTCTCTCCGCGTTTTTTTGCGCCACGGCGATTCCCGCCCGGCAAAATTGGAGCGGGTTCGATGCCCGAGCAGGCGCGGCGGGTCAAGACATTATCGATGCGGCATGAAGGGTTGGAGCACCCCAGGCTGTGCTGAGATTCTGGTCAGGCCGAGCCGGAGTCGAAGACGGGCGCGAAGCGGGCGAGAACGGTTGTTCCGAGAACCGGAGCCGAGCGTGCTTGGAGTACGTGGGCATGGGCCTAAGCTGGCCGTAGCCTTAACTGCGACGTGGCTGGTGAGTGCTTCGGCGGCGAAGGCCGGAACCCCAGGAAGCCGGCGTTTGCAGGCCGGCCTCACCTGAAGATCAGCACATTCAGCCAAAGGCGATGAGCAAATCCTTCGCATCGATCTGGTCGCCGGCCTTGACCAGCACCTCTGCCACCACGCCGTCGCGCTCGGCGTGCAACGCGGTCTCCATCTTCATCGCCTCGATCGAGAGCAGCACGTCGCCCGCCTTGACCGCCTGGCCTGGCGCCACGGCAAGAGCCGACACCACGCCCGGCATCGGCGCCCCGACATGCGCCTCGTTGCCCGGCTCGGCCTTGCGCCGCGCCTTGGCGGCCGAAGCGCCATGCGCGCGGTCCGGCACCTTCACGCGACGCGGCTGGCCGTTGAGCTCGAAGAAGACGGTGACCATGCCTTTTTCGTCGACGTCACCGAACGCCTGGCAGCGTATCACCAGGGTCTTGCCCTTCTCGATGTCGACGAAGATCTCGTCTTCCGACTTCATGCCGTAGAAATAGGTCGGCGTCGGCAGCACGCTGACCGGGCCATAGGTCTCCTGAGCGGCGGCGAAGTCGGTGAAGACTTTCGGATACATCAGCCAGGAGGCGAATTCGAACTCGGTGAGCTTGCGCTCGAGCTTCTCCTCGATCTCCTTGCGGCTGGCCTTGAGGTTCGCCGGCTTGAGCAGCGAGCCGGGCCGGACGGTGATCGGCTTTTCGCCCTTCAGCGCCTTCTTCTGCAGCGCTTGCGGCCAACCGCCGGGCGACTGGCCGAGATCGCCGCGCAGCATCGAGACGACCGAATCCGGGAAGGCGATGTCCTTCGCCGGGTTCTCGACATCGGCGACTGTGAGGTCCTGGCTCACCATCATCAGCGCCATGTCGCCGACCACTTTCGACGACGGCGTCACCTTGACGATGTCGCCGAACATCAGGTTGACGTCGTGATAGGCCTGCGCCACCTCGTGCCAGCGCGTTTCGAGCCCAAGCGAGCGCGCCTGTTCCTTGAGATTGGTGAACTGGCCGCCCGGCATCTCGTGCAGATAGACTTCCGAGGCCGGTCCCTTGAGGTCGCTTTCAAAGGCGGCGTATTGGTTGCGAACCGCTTCCCAGTAGAACGAGATGTGGCGGATCCACTGCGGGTCGAGGCCGGGGTCGCGCTCGGTGCCCTTGAGCGCCTCGACGATCGAGCCGAGGCAAGGCTGCGAG
>NZ_RZSR01001081.1:0-1858 GCF_004023265.1 Mesorhizobium sp. M1A.F.Ca.IN.020.06.1.1 | reverse complement strand
CGCTTGCGAGCACCGCGTCCAGCTGGAAGATGTCGCGCCGGCGCGTCGTCGCCCAGTGGATGTGGTTGATCGCCTCGTCCTTGCGCAGCGCCAGATGCTTGCTGCCGTGCTTCAGAAAGAACTGCAGCTCTTCGAAGGTGGGATATTCCGGCGCGCACAGCAGGCGCGACACGGCGAAGGCGCCGCAGGCATTGGCCCAGGTCGCCGCCGTGGCAAAGCTTTCGCCGCCGAGCCAGCCGCGCAGGAAGCCCGACATGAAGGCGTCGCCGGCGCCGAGCACGTTGTAGATCTCGATCGGGAAGCCCTCGCCGACGACGCCGTCCTCGAGGTCGTCGCTGATCGGCCCGTCATAGACGATGCAGCCTTTGGCACCGCGCTTGAGCACGATGGTAGCGGCCGACAGCGTGCGGATCGTCTTAAGCGCGCTCAAACAATCGTCGGCGCCGGAGGCGATCATGATTTCCTCCTCGGTGCCGACGATGAGGTCGCAATCGGGCAGCACCGTCTTCAGCTGCGCCGAGACCCGGTCCGACTTGACGTAGCGCTCGAAGCCCTCTGCATGGCCGGCGAGCCCCCAGAGGTTCGGGCGGTAGTCGATGTCGAACACGACCTTGCCGCCCTTGGCCTTCATCAAACGGATCGCCTTGCGCTGTGCGGCATCCGAGTTGGGACGCGAGAAATGGGTGCCGGTGACGACCACGGCGCGCGCCGAGGCGATGAAAGCCTCGTCGATGTCCTCTTCGGCGAGCGCCATATCGGCGCAATCCGAACGATAAAAAATCATCGGCGAGACGCCTTCGTCCTCGACGGAAAGCAGCACCAGCGCCGTCAGCCGTTCCTTGTCGGTCTTCAGGGCTTCGACCGAGACGCCCTCACGCCTGAGCTGCTCGCGGATGAAACGGCCCATCTGCTCGTCGCCGACGCGAGTGAGCAGCGCCGAGCGCAGGCCGAGCCTTGCCGTGCCGACGGAGATATTGGCCGGGCAGCCGCCGACCGACTTGGCGAAGGAGGTTATGTCCTCCAGACGCGAGCCGATCTGCTGGCCGTAGAGATCGACAGAGGCGCGGCCGATCGTGATGACGTCGAGCGGCGGATATTTCGCTTCCACGGCTTCGCCCATTCGAACCTCCCATCGGCTTTGTTGTGCAGAGCAGCGTCGTTTTGGGCAGCACGCGCGAACGGCGGCGTGACACCGTCAATATGAAATAATAATTCCAATCCATAGTCAATATGGAATGAGTGTTCCCTGATGGAAAAACGCCCGTTCGGGGCCGCTCAGGCCTTGCGCTTGCGGCCGGCGTCGCGCCGCTTTTCGCCGACGGCAACGGTCAGCGCCATGGCAAGCGCCATCGTTGCCGACAAAGAGCGGAAGCCGCCGAAATCGGATTCGGCCACCTCGAACCAGACCTTGGCGAATTGGGCGAGCGGCGAGAACGAGCTGTCGGTGATGGCGACGATGGGCACGCCCTGCTCGGCGATCGAGCGCGTCTCCTCGATGGTCGCGGGCGCGTAAGGCGAGAAGCTGATGGCGATGACGGCGTCGCGCGGCGTAGCGAAGCCAATCATCTCGGCGTTCAAGCCCGCGGCCGACTCGATCAGTTGGTTGCGGATCTTAAGCTTGCCAAGCGCGTAAGCGATGTAGGAAGCGACCGGATAGGAACGGCGCTTGGCCAGCACATAGATCGTCTCGGCCTTTGCCAGCAGCGTGATCGCCTGTTCGAAATGCGCATCGTTCAGCGCGCGCGAAATGTCGCTGAGCGAGGTGCTGGCGGCAGCGACGAAGCCGTCGAAGATCGCCCGGTGTCCGGCGCCTTCCTCGGCCTTGGCGCGCAGCGCCGCCAGCCGCTCGTCATAAGAC
>NZ_RZSR01001080.1:0-1859 GCF_004023265.1 Mesorhizobium sp. M1A.F.Ca.IN.020.06.1.1 | reverse complement strand
CTCGCAGGCGTTGCCGCATGCGGCGTTCGGTATAGGTGAGCAAGTCCGCCATGCTCTTCTGGACCCTCGCTAGTCCATGGTCGCGCGCCAGCCTGACGAGGCTGCGAGCCCCCTGCCCGTTGGCCGCGATCTGCACCTTCAGATCAAGGATCCGCTCCATCGGGTCGCGCGTGTTGTGCGCGATCATCGAGAGCAGTTCCTCGTCTAGCACACCTTCGCGTACGATGCGCATGTGCGGAATGCGGATGCCCTCCGCAAACACGCTGGTGAGGGTATGGTCGGTCGACCCGGGGATGACCCCTCCGACGTCCGAATGGTGGCCGATGTTGCCGATCAAGAACTCGACGCTGCCGTCTATGAACACCGGGGTGATGATGGAGATGTCGTTGCTGTGCGAGCCGCCTGCCAGATAGACGTCATTGCAGATGAACACGTCGCCATCCCGGAAGCTGTCGAGCGCGCGGCTCTTGAGCAGTGTCTCGACACCTCCCATGACGCCGGAGAGCAGCATAGGGATATAAAGGGCCTGGCAGATCAGGCGCCCTTCCCGGTCGAAGATTGCGACGGATGCGTCCTTGCGTTCCTTGATGTTGGTGGAAAAGGACGATCGGATCAGCGTGTTCATCACCTCATCGGTGATCGACAGCAGCCGGTTGTTGAAGACTTCCATGTCGATGGTGTCGATGCGGCTCATGCCTAAGCGGCCTTGCGTGTAAGGATGATGTTGCGCCAGCCGTCGACGCTTGCGGCCCAGCCTTTTGGCAGCACGGTCGTCGCGGTGAGTTCCTCGACCACGGCCGGGCCGGCGATGGTGGCACCGGCAGGCAGCTTTTCGCGGTCGTAGACATCGGCTTCTGTCCAGCCGCCGCCCTCAGCACCCATATGCACGCGGCGGGTGCCGATGCGTGCTTCCTGTGCGCTCCCTTGCCGCGTTGGCGGCTGTACCAGCGGGGCCGCGATTTGGCCAATCGCCTCGATCCGGACATTGACGATCTCGATCTCGCGATCCTCGACGTGGTAGCCGTAGACTTCATCGTTGACCTGATAGAATGCACGTATGAACGTCGGACGGTCCGTGATGTCGCCTTCGACGCGGACCTCGAAGTTCTGGCCGACATAGCGGGCCTCGATCACGCGGACGCAGGCGCGCAGGCCGCTCTCGACCCGTTCTCTGATCAGCCATGCCTCGGCTTCGGTGGTCATCGCACGAGTCTGCTCGAGGATATCGCGCCAGCTGGCGTCATTCAGCGGCGCGACATGAGACTTGACGAAACTGCGAGAGATATTGGACAGCAGCACGCCACGGGCGCACATGGTGCCTGGAGCTTCCGGCACCAGAACCGTGGCAATGCCGACTTCGTCCGCAACAAAAGCCGCGTGGAGCGGACCCGCGCCGCCAAAGGCGACCAAAGCGAACTCTTTGACGTCGCAGCCGCGCTCGATGGAGATGGAGCGAATCGCGCGGGCCATGTTGGCGACCGCGATGCGGATGATGCCGTCTGCCGCCTCATCGGGTGACGTGCCGATCCTGGTCGATATCTGCGCCACCGCACCGGTTGCCGCAGCGCGGTCGACCGGCATGGCCCCACCAAGAATTGCCAGGGGATTAAGGCGTCCCATGTGCAGGTTCGCGTCGGTGATTGTCGGTTCGATACCGCCGCGCATATAGCCCACCGGTCCCGGGATAGCGCCAGCCGAGTGGGGTCCGGCTTTCAACCCACCAGCGTCGTCGACCCAGGCGATCGAGCCGCCGCCGGCGCCGATCACATGCACGTCAACCATGGGGCAGCGCACCGGATAACCTGCCACGTCACGCAGCGGGGTATAGGCGCCGCGGCCATTGAGGATCAGCGACACGT
>NZ_RZSR01001079.1:0-1861 GCF_004023265.1 Mesorhizobium sp. M1A.F.Ca.IN.020.06.1.1 | reverse complement strand
GGCTTCGACGGGCCGCTGGTGACGCACGGGCTTTCGGCCGAGGAAGCGCCGGGCGTCGCCCGCTTCCTCAAGGGGCTCATGTGATGGGCACGCTGCTGCGCGACGGTGCCACGCTGCATATGACCGACACCGGCGAAGGCCTGGCGGTCGTCTTTCAGCATGGGCTCGGCGGCGGCGAGGCGCAGGTCGCGCAGACTTTCCCCGCAGGCTTCCGGCGCATCACGCTGGAATGCCGCGGGCATGGCGGCTCTGGGCTTGGGAAGCGGCGGCCGTTCTCGTTCGAAATCTTCGCTGACGATGTGCTTGCCGCCGCCGATCGTGCCGGCCTCGACCGCTTCGTTGCCGGCGGCGTCTCGATGGGCGCCGCGATCGCGCTTCGCCTCGCCTGCCGTCATCCGCGGCGCGTCGCCGCCCTGGTCCTGGTGCGGCCGGCATGGACGTTTTCGCCGGCACCGCAGAACATGCAGCCGATCACCGAGGCCGCCGAGCTCATCCTGGAACACGGGGCCGACAAAGGGCGGACGATCTTCGCACGATCGGACTCGGCCACGCGGCTCTACCGCGAGGCGCCCGACAATCTGTCCTCGCTGCTCGGCTATTTCGACCGGCCCGACGCCAAGGAGTTCGCGCAAGTGCTCGCCGACATCGCCGGCGACGGTCCAGGCGTTTGCGACCGCGACGTCGCGGCGCTCGACATTCCTGCGCTGGTCGTCGGCAACGCGATGGACGCGGTGCATCCGCTGTCGAGCGCCTACACGCTTGCCGCCGCGATGCCCCGCGCGGTCTTCGCCGAAATCACGCCGAAGGCGCGCAACAGCGCCAGACATTTCATCGAACTGCACGAGCAGATCGGTTCCTTCCTCCAGTCCAACTCGAATGCCCGGAGCCTCATTCCGTCATGACCGCCAAACCCGTCTCCGGACCCGCGGCAATAGCCGCACTGCCGCGCAACCGGCTTATCGGCGAATTCTCGCTGTGGTCGGCGGATCTCGCCAATATGGAGCGCGACCTGAAGCGCATCGAAGCCCATGTCGATCTGCACCATATCGACGTGGCGGATGCCCGCTTCACGCCAGGCTTCCTGTTCTTCCCCGACATGGTGGCGCGCATCGCCAAGCTGACGGCGAAGCCGATCCACGTCCATCTGATGGTCGAGGCCGAGATCGTCGAGGCTCAGACGCGCCAGTTCATCGAGGCTGGTGCCGATCTCGTCACCATCCATGCCGAGAATGGCGCTGCAGGCTTGCGCGCCGTGAAGCTGGCGCGTGAGCTCGGCGCGGAGGCCGGCGTGGTGCTGCGGCTGGAGACGCCGGTTGAAGCGATCGAGCCGTTCCTGCCACGCGTGGCCTTCGTGACGCTGCTCGGCACCTCGATCGGGGTGAAGGGACAGAGCCTGTCCGAGGAAGCCTGCCCAAGGCTGGTCGAGGCGCGCGCGCTGATGAGGAAGGCCGGCCGCGAGCCCGACATCCGGCTCGCCGCCGATGGCGGCATCCGCCATGAGACGGTGCCGCTGCTGCGCGCCGCCGGCGCCGACACGGTGGTGCTGGGCTCGCTCGCTTTCGGCGATCCCAATCTCGCCCAGCGCATGGCCTGGCTGCATGGACTGAAGGCCGCCGCCTGATGAGCACGATCGCCCTTGCCTTCGATCTCGGCGGCACGGAACTGCGCGGCGCGCTGGTCGAGCGCAGCGGCGAGGTCGTCAAGCGCGTCTCGGCGCCGACGCTCGCCGGCGCCGGATCGGAAGCGGTCATCGGCCAGATCATAGCGCTTGCGGACAGGCTGCTTAAAGAACACCCGCAGGCAAAGGTCAGCGGCATCGGCATGTGCGCGCCGGGGCCGCTCGACCCCAAGGCAGGCATCG
>NZ_RZSR01001078.1:0-1862 GCF_004023265.1 Mesorhizobium sp. M1A.F.Ca.IN.020.06.1.1 | reverse complement strand
GACCGAGATCGCCATCCGCGAGGCCGACCTGATCTTCTTCACCGTCGATGCCAAGTCGGGCCTGATGCCCGACGACCGGACCTTCGCCGACGTGGTCCGCAAATCCGGCAAGCCGGTGGTGCTGGTGGCCAACAAGGCGGAAGCGCGAGGCGCGCAAGGCGGCATGCTGGAAGCCTGGGAACTCGGCCTCGGCGAGCCGATCCCCGTCTCGGCCGAGCATGGCCAAGGCATGCCCGATCTGCGCGATGCGGTGATCGCGGCACTCGGCGAGGAACGCGCCTTCGGCGAGGACGCGCAACAGCCGGGCGATGAGATCGCCGTGAGCGAGGTGCTTATCGGCGAGGATATCGCCGACCCCGACGCCGAGCCGGCCTATGACGAGACCAAGCCGCTGCGCATAGCCGTGGTCGGCCGCCCCAATGCCGGCAAGTCGACGCTGATCAATGCGCTGATCGGCGAGGAGCGGCTGCTGACCGGACCCGAGGCCGGCATCACCCGCGATTCCATCTCGGTCGACTGGGACTGGCGCGGCCGCCGGATAAAGCTGTTCGACACCGCCGGCATGCGGCGCAAGTCCAAAGTCCAGGAAAAGCTAGAGAAGCTTTCGGTGCAGGATGGCCTGCGCGCTATCCGCTTCGCCGAGATCGTCATCATCGTGCTCGACGCCACCATCCCCTTCGAGAAGCAGGACCTGCAAATCGCCGACCTGATCATTCGCGAAGGCCGCGCGCCGGTGATCGCCTTCAACAAATGGGACCTGATCGACAACCCGCAGGAGCTTCTGGCCGAGCTGCGCGAAAAGACCGAGCGGTTGCTTCCCCAAGTGCGCGGCATTCAGGCGGTGACGGTCTCTGCCGAGACCGGGCGCGGCCTCGATCGGCTGATGGACGCCGTCATCAAGACGCACAAGGTCTGGAACAGCCGCGTCTCGACCGGCAAGCTCAACCGCTGGCTGGAAGGCATTCTGGCGCATCATCCGCCGCCCGCCGTCGCCGGCCGCCGGCTGAAGATCAAATATGTCACGCAGGCAAAAACCCGGCCGCCGGGTTTCGTCGTCTCCTGCTCGCGCCCGGACGCGATGCCGCAATCCTATGTCCGCTACCTCTCGAACAGCCTGCGTGATGCTTTCGACATGCCCGGCGTGCCGATCCGCATGGCGCTGCGCACCTCGGAGAATCCTTTCGCAGGTCGGGCGAAGAAGCGCTGAGCCCTTTGTGGGAAAGGGTCGGCAGCGCCCCTCCCGTCGTCATTCACGGGTCTGTGCCGTGTCGCTTCGCTCCTTGCTCCGCTCGAGGATGAAGAATGGCTTGGAACCTACGCGACCGCTCGCAAGCCCTCGCCGAAACGCGCTCCCTCCGGCAGCGTATCCAGCGCCGCCTCCAGCAATATCTCTGCCAGCCGTGCCGCCACCGGATCGAGCTCGGCATCCTTCTGGTGCAGATGCAGCGCCATCATCGGCAGGAGCGGCAGCCCGAGCACGCCCGGCGCGATCGCCCTGACAGTGGCTGGCAGGCCGATATCGGTGCGGATCGTCAGCCCGAGACCCGCGGCGACCGCCGCCCAGATGCCGCCGAGGCTGGGACTCGAGAACGCCATGCGCCAGGCGAGGCCGGCGCGGTCGAGCGTCTCGGTCGCCACGGTGCGCAGCAGGCATGGCGCCTCGAACAACACCAGCGGCAGCGCTTCACCATTGTGGCCGGCTTGCATCGGTTTAGCCGGGCCGATCCAGCGCGCCTGCACCTCGGCGACATGCCGGCTGTAGGGCAGGATCGTGCCGTCGTGCCAGGCCAGCGCGATGTCGAGGCTGCCTGAGACGACGCGCTCGGCGAGCTCATGGCTGCGTCCGATCCGCGCTTCGATCC
>NZ_RZSR01001077.1:0-1863 GCF_004023265.1 Mesorhizobium sp. M1A.F.Ca.IN.020.06.1.1 | reverse complement strand
CCCCTCGAACCCCGCAAAAACTTCGCCAGTTGCTCGCCGCGCTCGACAACCCGCGGCTCCCCGTTGTGATCAGCTCACGAGGCGGCGACTTGTTCGGCGCCTTGGCCGCAGGGCGGCTTATCCACGAACGCAAGCTAGACGTCGTCGTCGCCCGCACCAATATCCTGGGTTGCAACCCGCCCGGGGCAGGCTGTCTGGACGACAATGGCGCCTATGTCGGGCTGATCAGCCAATTCGGAGTGGAGTGCGATTCAGCCTGCGCACTCATGCTCGCCGGCGGCGCTAGGCGGCTGGTCGACCCCAAGGCGCGGCTCAGCGTGTCCTCGATGGGACAGAAGCGGATTGTCGAAGCCTATTTGGACGAGATGGCGATCAGCCCAGGCCTGTTCGCAGCGATAGATCAGAGTTCAGTCGAGCGTCAGCTTGAACCCGATATAATGCTCAAGGTCGGGCTGGTGACCGGGCCGGACACATCGGACACGCTGACTGGCCCCGCCATTTGCAGGTCCTCGCCAAAGCCGGACAATTGCCGGCTCCCGCCCTCTGCCAACGCCCAGGCAAAGACGCCGCCAGAACTTTAGCGTAGTCGCGACGAAGGTCGAGGCAGCAGCCGTCAGGCTGGCATTGCTCGCACCCTCTTCAATTCTATTTGCAAGCATCGTCGCCGTAACTAGTATGGGTTGGACCGAGGGCTTGGCAGGCGTGATTTCCGCGTTCCTTTCAAAGGGTATTTCGTGGCCGCTAGGGCTGGTTCGGCTCGGGCTGGCCATCGCTATTGGGCTTACCGCGTTTGCCGCCGCAGCGAAGGAAACGCCGCCGGATTACGGCCCTGCCATGCGCTTCGTCGTGGTGCGCAGCAGCGCGCCAGGCTGCGAGCCGAACTGCCCGGAATGGATTTCTGCCGAAGGCAGCATCGAGGCCGGCACGCCGGCGCGGTTCAAGCGCCTCTTGAAGACGCTCGGCGGCCGGCAACTGCCGATCGTCGTCAATTCTCCTGGAGGCAATGTCGACGCCGCGCTCCAACTCGGCCGTACGATCCGTAAGAACAAGCTCGACATCGCCGTGGGCACTACGGGGTTTTCCGGCTGCTCGCCCGAAATGAAGAACTGCCGGGACAATGACAGTAAGAACACGCCGTATTCCGGCATCGCCTACGACAGCGGCGCCATGTGCAATTCCGCATGTCCCCTGATGTTTGCCGGCGGCGTCCGCCGTGTGGTCGGCGAGTGGGCTTTTCTCGGGGTTCATCAGATCACCACGACATATCACAGGGAAAAGCTGCTCTACCGCACCACCTACAGAATTGTGAACGGCAAGAAGAAGGTCCTCAGCACCAAGGTCGTCAGCCGCAAGAATGCCGGCAGCTACAAGACCTACGAGATGAGCAAGGCGGTCGAGAAACGGCTGTCCGGCTATCTGAAAGAAATGGGTATCGGGCAGGGCGTGCTGGACGTGATGAAAGCGACGCCGGCAAGCGACATAAAGCAGATCGAGCCCGACGATATGCTGGATATGAAGCTCGTCACCAGCCTCGATTCCCTCGACCTGATGACCGAAGCAGCCATATGCCGGCGCGATCCGGTGCCAGCGAACTGCCGCGAGATACCGGCCAATGGCAAGGCCAAGCCGGCCGAGGTGGCGACGGTCGCAGTCAAACAGGCCTACAGTCAGCCGGCGGAGGCAGCATCACCGCCAAAGCCGCAGCAGGAAATGCGTTTCATCGTCGTTCGCGGCAGCAATCCGCTCTGCAACCCCGATTGTCCGGAATGGATTTCGGCGGAGGGAACGATCGTTGCCGGCACGCCCGACAGGCTGCGCGAGCTGCTGGACAAGGTCGGCGGGCGCAGGCTGCCCATCGGCCTC
>NZ_RZSR01001076.1:0-1863 GCF_004023265.1 Mesorhizobium sp. M1A.F.Ca.IN.020.06.1.1 | reverse complement strand
CTGCCGCGCCGTCGCCCTGATAGGTGACCGCTTCCAGAGAAGGCGCGTCCGGCGCTGCAAGCACCGCCTGGCACTCCTTCGGCAAATTGGCCATGGTCATCAGATCGCGCGCTTTCGGCGCATCCGGGTTCTTGTTGGGCCGCCACGGCTCCTCGGTGAACCACCAGGCAAGCGGTTTGCCGCAGCCGTCATCGGCCGGCGTCGCCTCCTGCGCCTTGCAGCCAGGCGAGCCCGCCTGGCAGCCGATACGCATGTGGAAATGATAGTCATGGCCCCAGAACGGCCGGATCTTGCGCAGCCAGGAGCGATCGCCAGTGACCGTGTCGCAAAGTTTCTTCTTGATGCCCGGATTGACCAGGATGCGCTCGACCTCAGGGTAGCTCGCCGCACGCTTCAAAAGCCGCGTATGGGACGGCGTCCACAGCGCGTCCTTCACCAGATGCGTCTTCTCGTCGACCATCAGCGTCGCGCTCATGCTCTCGCGCTGCGCCATGGTCAGCGGCCGCCGCGGCATCGGCGTCAGCCAGATGTCGGCATCGAGGCCGATCTGGTGCGAGGCATGGCCGGTCGTCATCGGGCCGCCGCGCGGCTGCGAGACATCGCCGACCAGCAGCCCCGGCCAGCCATCCGCCTGGGCGTCTCGAGCGAGCTTCTCGATCAGCGCAATCATCGCCGGATGGCCCCAGCGGCGGTTTCGCGAGGGGCGCATCACCTCCCAGCTCGGCCCGTCCACCGGCAAGGCGACGCCGCCGGTGAAGCAGCCTCTTGAGTAAAAGCCGAACGATTGCGCGTGCGCCACCGCCGGCAGCTTCTTGGCGCCGAACAGGTCTTTTGCGCGCGGTTCGGCCGAGATCGCGGCCGCCGCCAGCCCGGCTAAGGTCACCAGGGCAAGCGCGGCGGTCAGGAACGGCTTCCTGTCGGGCAGCGGTCGCAACGTCATCAGGTCGGGTCCCCTCTCCAGTGGCGCGACGCAATCTCAGGCGGCATGCTAAAACATGTCTCCCGAAAGTGGGACCCGGTTTCGGGATAAAGACATGCATAAAATCAAAACTGGAGCGCATGGAGCGAAGCTGAAAGATTCGCGACGCAGTTCAGGCGCGAATCATATCACGCCATGCACGTCGCTTCGCTCACGAGCGTTTCATCGGACTGCGCGGCTGTCCGTCTCGCCAGTTGCCGTCGGCCCACATCCGCTCCAGCGCCACCCGGTAATTCGGCAAACGAAAGCTGTAGCCTGCCGCTTTGATCGCCGCGTTGGCGACGCGCTTGTTTTCGCCGTAGAAGGACCGCGCCATGGGCGAAAGTTGCGCGGTTTCGAAGGGGATTTCCGGCGGCGCCTCCACGCCCATCACCCCGGCGGCGTAGGCGACGACATCCTGCGGCGGCGCCGGCTCGTCGTCGGTGACATTGAAGATGCCGCCGCGATTGCTATCGGCCAGGTGCCACAGGGCGCCGGCGATGTCGTCGCAATGGATGCGGTTGAAGACCTGGCCGGGCTTGACCAGCCGCCTCGCGGTGCCGTCCTCGAGATTGGCCAGCGCGTTGCGGCCCGGGCCGTAAATACCGGAAAGCCGCAGGATCGCTACCGGCTTTCCGATTTCCCGCCCAAGAGCCAGCCATTCCTGTTCGGCCGCCACCCGCATTACCGAGCGCTTCGAAACCGGCCTGCACTCGGCGCTCTCGTCGACCCAGGCGCCGCCATGGTCGCCGTAGACGCCGACGGTGGAAAGATAGCCGATCCATTGGAGCGCCGGCATCTTGGCCCGGATCGCCTCGCCTGCCGCGTTGAGCACCGGATCGCCCGCTTCGTCCGGAGCGACCAAGACGATGAGATGTGTTGTGTGCCGAAGCGCATCGCTGATT
>NZ_RZSR01001075.1:0-1866 GCF_004023265.1 Mesorhizobium sp. M1A.F.Ca.IN.020.06.1.1 | reverse complement strand
CGAACCGCCGAGATCCAGCGCCGCCTCGCGGAGCAGAAGCAGGGCAATCCCAATGTCCGCAAGTATTTGAGCGAGCCGCCGCTTGCCTATCGTCAGGCCGCCGACACCGCGCCGCAAAACGAGCTCGGCGAGGACGAGTACAAGAAGGAGCGCCGGCTCAAGGCGCAGGCGGAAGGCAAGAAGGGCGGCGGCTGGTTTGACTGGCTGGGGCTGTAAGTAGCGAATAGCGAATTGCGAATAGGTCTCTGTTGCTCACTACTCACGACCTGCTTCTTTGCTACTCACTGCTTGCGTCAACCATTCACCATTCACTGCCATTCCGCCTCTCGCGAAAGAACTCCTTCAGGATGAGGGCCGCTTCGCTTTCGCCCAAGCCGGAATAGACGTCCGGCGCGTGGTGGCAGGTGGGCGAGGCGAAGAAGCGCACGCCGTTGACCACCGCGCCGCCCTTCTCGTCGGCCGCGCCGAAATAGAGCCGGCGGAGTCTCGCGAACGAAATGGCGCCGGCGCACATGGCGCAGGGCTCGAGCGTCACATAGAGATCGTGACCGGTAAGCCGCTCGCTGGCGAGTTGCCGGCAGGCTTCGCGGATCGCCAGCATTTCGGCATGCGCAGTCGGATCGGCCAACTCGCGCGTGCGGTTGCCGGCCTTGGCCACGACAATGTTGCCGTTGGCGATCACCGCGCCGACCGGCACTTCGCCCCGGCTTGCGGCCGCTTCGGCTTCCTTGAGCGCCAAAGCCATGAAATCCGGCCGCTTCACGCGCTTTGCATTCCGATTACTCCTCGCCACCCGACGGTGATCCTGTTATCTAGCGCGTGACCCTGAAAACCGGAATCGGTTTTTGCCGCGCTGCTGCATGCGCAAATCAAGATGACACTGCCCTGCATAACGCGTCCGACCGGGCGCGTACGCCGCGGCAGTCCAAGAAGAGCAAGATCCATATGGACGACGACAAGAAATCATCACGCAAAGGGCCGGGCAAAGGCGGATCGAAACCGACGCCGCGCGGCGACAAGCCGTTCCGCCAGGGAGCGCGTTCGCAGAATAAGCCCTTCGAGAAGCGCGATGGCGCGCGCAAGCCTTACACGCAGCGTGACGACAGGCCGATGGCCGCCGATGGCGAGCGCCCCGCGCGCGATTTCAAGCGCAGCTACAAGCCGCGCGCCGTCGAGGGCGCGGAACGCGGAGAACGACCGTTCCGCAAAGGACCGCGCCCCGAGGGAAAGCCGTTCGAAAAACGCGATGGCGCCCGCAAGTCCTATACGCCACGTGGCGATCGGCCAGCGGCCGCGGAAGGCGAGCGCCGCGATTTCAAACGCAGCTACAAGCCTCGTGACGGGGGCGAAGGTGGAGAGCGTGGCGAACGACCGTTCCGCAAAGGTCCGCCGCGCGACGGCAAACCCTTCGACAAGCGCGAAGGCCGTAAGCCCTACACGCCGCGCGGCGACCGGCCGATGGCCGCCGAAGGCGAACGCGCCGAACGGCGCTTCGATCGCCCCAAGCGCGAGTTCGGCGATCGGCCCAAGCGGGATTTCGGCGATCGGCCCAAGCGCGACTTGGCCGACCGGCCGCAGCGCGAAGACGGAGGCGACTTCGCGCAACGCCCGAAGCGGGATTTCGCCGATCGAGCGCCGCGCGACAGCGCCGCGAGAAAGCCGGAAGGCGGCTTCAAGCCGCGCCCGCGGCCCTCAGAAGCAGCGCCCGAGGCCGGCGAGCGCATCGCCAAGCGGCTGGCGCGCGCCGGCATCGCCTCGCGCCGCGACGCCGAGGAACTGATCGCCGCCGGCCGCGTCAAGGTCAACGGCAAGGTGCTGTCGTCGCCGGCCTTCAACGTCATGCCCGACGACGGCATCCATCTCGAC
>NZ_RZSR01001074.1:0-1872 GCF_004023265.1 Mesorhizobium sp. M1A.F.Ca.IN.020.06.1.1 | reverse complement strand
GGCATATCTTGCGAAGCATGGCACGCCGTTCGAACCGCGCGACCTTTCAGGCCACAACTGCATCACCTTCGAAGGGCTTGCCTCTCCCGCGACGTGGAGCTTCGGCACCGGCAAGAGCGAAACCGTGGTTCCGGTCCGCTCGCGGCTGCAGCTCAACACCGCCGAGGCAGCAATCGATGCGGCGATCGCCAGCCTCGGCCTGACGAAGGTGCTCTCCTATCAGGCGGACGCCGCGGTGCGCGCCGGCGCGCTTCATGTCGTGCTCGAGCCGTTCGAGCCGCCGCCCTGGCCGGTCAATCTCGTGCATGCCGGTCAGGGCCTGCTGCCGGTGAAGCTTCGGGCCTTCCTCGATTTCGCGGCGCCCCGCCTGAAGGAGCGGCTGGCGCGTTCGCTGTGATGCGCCCGACCGTCGCGCCGTTTCCTTTTTGCCCGCGCTTGGTGTAACCAACGCTCACTTCCACACCGGGCCCTTTCCCGCATGCTCATTATCCGCTCGCTGGCGTTCAACCTTGCCTTCTATCTCAGCCTGGTCGTTCAGATGATCTTCTGGACGCCCTTCTATTTCCTGTCGCCCCGCCACCGCGCCTGGTTCGTGCCGAAATTCTGGTCGCGCACCTCGATGTGGCTTTACGACAAGATCGCCGGCACCAGGAGCGAAATCACGGGTTCCGAGAACCTGCCTGAGGGGTCCTTCATCCTGGCGCCGAAGCACCAGTCCTTCTGGGACGCGATCGCCTTTTTTCCTTATCTCGACGACGCCTTGTATATCCTGAAGCGGGAACTGACCTGGATCCCCTTCTTCGGCTGGTACATCATGAAGATGCGCATGATCCCGGTCGACCGCGGCAGCCGCTCCAAGGCGCTGAAAGCGGTCGTTGCCGCGACAAGGCAGGAGATGGCGCGCAACCCGCGTCAGCTTATCATCTACCCGGAAGGCACTCGTCGCCCACCGGGCGCCGAGCCGTCCTACAAATACGGCATCGTCGAGCTCTATACCCAACTGGGCGTTCCCGTGGTGCCGGTCGCCCATGTCGCCGGCCTCTACTGGCCGCGCCGCAAGTTCATGCGTTATCCGGGCACCATAAAGGCCCGTTTCCTGCCGCCGATTCCTCCGGGGCTCGACAAGGAGGAGTTCATGCAGCGGCTGATCGGCGAGACCGAGACCGCCTGCGACGAGCTGCTGGTCGAGGCCTCGCGCGCGCCGAACCCGCCGCCGATGCCGCCGACGGCGGTGAAGCGGCTGGCGGAGCTCGGCGCTGCGGCGAAGGCCTGAGCTCCCCTTACGGCAGCCCCGCCAGTGCAGTCGTCAGCACCAGCGTCGCCGCGAAGACGAGATTGATGATCCGCGACGCCAATGGATCGCGCAGCAGCCTCGCGAAAATCGTCCCAGCGAGAAGCCAGAGCACATGAATGGCGACGATCATCGCTGCCAGCACCAAAAGCTTGGCCGAAATCCCGAGCCCGTCGACCGTGGATGAAGCTCCCGCGAAGACCGCGCCGATCGCCACATAGGCTTTCGGGTTGGCGACGGCGAGCATGAAGCCGCCGAAGAAGGTGGGACGCGCCGCCGCATTGCCGCCTTGGGCAAGCGGCGGCGCTGTCGCGATCCTGAAGGCAAGGTAGAGGATGTAGAGGGCCGAAGCGACAGTCAGCAACGGCGCCAGCCCCGGCACCGAGGCGAGCATGCCGAATATCCCGGCGGCCACAACCAGGAGCACGGCCGTCGTTCCAAGCACGATGCCGGACGTATAAGCCAGCGAAGGCCGCAGCCCGAAAGCGGCGCCGACGGCGGTGACGCTGATCGTCGCCGGACCTGGGCTACCCATGACAACGGTCGCCGCCATGACCAGCGCCAGCACCTGCTGCCAGGGC
>NZ_RZSR01001073.1:0-1873 GCF_004023265.1 Mesorhizobium sp. M1A.F.Ca.IN.020.06.1.1 | reverse complement strand
CAGCTCGATATTGGGGGTGCCGGCGCCCTTGCGCGCCTTGTAGGCGGCCAGAGCCTGCTCATAGCCAGGCAGCGGCCGGCCGTCGCTCGGCACGTGCAGCGTCTTGCCGTTCGGGAACAGGCTGACCAGTTCCTGACGGCTGATACCCGGCCAGTGGCGGACATTGCCGACATCCATGTGGACGAACGGAGAACCGGAATTCGGATAGTAGCCGACGCCGCCGCCCTGCATCTTGAGGCCGATGTTGCGCAGCTTCTTCAGCGGCACGCCGGGGATGTAGAAGTCCATCGCCTTGCCAAGCATGTGCTGGCTTTTCTCGGCGACACCGCGGCTGCGGCTGCGCAGCATCGAATTGGTAGATGGCGAGCGATAGCCGCAGACGACCTGGATGTAGTCGGTCGCTCCGCTCTGCCGGTAGGCCTCCCACACCAGATCGAGCAGCCGCGGATCCATCTTGGTCGGCTCGTTGCGGCGCCAGTCGCGCAGGATGATGTTGATCTTGCGCAGGCCTTCGGGAACGTAGCGGCCGTTACGCTTGTAGACGATCTCGGCCTTTTCGTGCGTGTGCAGGTGATAGAGCTTCAGCGAACGGACTTCGGCTTTCGCGCCGGAGGCGGCTGCCGAAAGGAACCCTACGGCCAAAATCACAAACGTCAGCCACCGTGGCCAGACGCTCATGTGAAAATGCCGCCCGTTCGTGTGTCGTTCGACTTGGTTCAAATCAAAAGGCCTTGCAGGCTGCCGTTTGTCCCCGGATTTGCCCAAACGGATGCGTGGTTCTCACATCCGAATATCGATCCTAATGGTTAATCATCGCTTAGTGGAGCCGAAATGCGGTAACACCGTGGCGATATCCCGTCAAAAATGATGCACCATGTTTCGTGGTAAATCGCTGGTTTAGATCGAGAATTCGGCTTTGGCCCAAACACAATCTGTTACCGATTGCGTTAAATGCGTGATCGCGAACACGCAAGCGACTGAAAAAGCGCCTTCAGAAACGAAAAAGCGACGATTTAAGTCGGAATATAAACCGGTAGGCTGGGCTGGGCTTGCGTCTCAGGAGGCAAGTCGATCAAGCCGACCCGCTTCGGGGTCAATGCCATATTCCTTCAACTTGCGGTAGAGCGTAGAGCGCCCGATGCCGAGGCGGCGCGCCACCTCGCTCATCTGGCCGTTATAGTGGTCGATCGCAAGCTTGATCATCTCGAACTCGACATCGGCCAGCGCCCGCACATTGCCGCGCTCGTCCAAGGCCCTCAGCGTGCCGAATCGCGGCTGCAGCGGCGCCCGCGCCTCGGCCTCGTGCGAACCTGCCGCCGCTCCATTGGAGACGGCCTGATCGCCCGGCTGCCGCTCGTCCGCGACCGGTGCCACGGCAGTCGCAGGCTCGGCATCGAGCTTCACCGTGCCTTCGACCTGCGCGCGGATCTGTGGGAATTCCTCTTCGGTCAGCAATTCGCCTTCGGCGAGCACCGACGCCCTGAACACCGCATTTTCCAGCTGGCGGATGTTGCCCGGCCAATCGTAGGCCTGCAGCATCGCCAGCGCTTTGGCCGATATGCCGGTGAGACGATGACGCGGATCGGCCGGCGCCACCTTCTCCATGAAATGCCTGACCAGATGGGGGATGTCTTCGCGCCGGTCGCGCAGCGGCGGCACGAAGATCGGATAGACGTTCAGGCGATAAAATAGGTCCTCGCGGAATTTGCCGTCCTTGACCTGCTGCAAAAGATTCCGATGCGTCGCCGAGATCAGCCGGATGTCGACCTTGACGGTCGAACGGCCGCCGACCGGGTCGACCTCGCCCTCCTGCACGGCGCGCAGCAGCTTGACCTGGACGTCGAGCGGCAGGTCGCCGATCTCGTCCAGGAAC
>NZ_RZSR01001072.1:0-1885 GCF_004023265.1 Mesorhizobium sp. M1A.F.Ca.IN.020.06.1.1 | reverse complement strand
CTCTAGAGCCGAGGAGATCATCCGATCTCATCGCGCTCCAATTTGCGGACCTCTCCCCGTGAACCATTTCGACTACCGCGACGGCGTTCTCTACGCCGAGGATGTGGCAATCCCCGATATCGCCGCCAGCGTCGGCACGCCGTTTTACTGCTATTCGACCGCGACCCTGACCAGGCATTTCCGCGTCTTCAAGGAAGCTTTTGCCGGTCTCGACGCGCTGGTCTGCTACGCCATGAAGGCGAATTCCAACCAGGCCGTGCTGAAGACCTTGGCAAGACAAGGCGCCGGCGCCGACGTGGTGTCGGAAGGTGAACTGCGGCGCGCCTTGGCCGCCGGCATCCCCGCGAGCAAGATCCTGTTTTCCGGCGTCGGCAAGACCGCGCGGGAAATGGACTTCGCCCTCAATGCCGGCATCCTCTGCTTCAACGTCGAGTCCGAACCCGAACTCGAACTGCTGTCGGCGCGCGCCACAGCGCTCGGCAAGGTGGCACCCGTCTCGCTGCGCATCAACCCGGACGTCGACGCCAGGACCCACAAGAAGATCTCCACCGGCAAGGCCGAGAACAAGTTCGGCATCCCGTGGCAGCGGGCGCGCCAGGTCTATGCCCGCGCGGCGGAGCTGCCGGGCATCAAGGTCACCGGCATCGACACCCATATCGGCAGCCAGATCACCGAGCTGCAGCCTTTCGACGACGCTTTCGCGCTGCTGGTGGAACTGGTCGGCGTGCTGCGCGCCGACGGGCATTCAATCGAGCATGTCGATCTCGGCGGCGGCCTCGGCATTCCGTACCGCGTCGACAACAGCCCGCCGCCCTTGCCCGACGCCTATGCCGAGATCGTCAGGAAGCATGTCACCCGGCTCGGCCTGAAGGTGATGTTCGAGCCTGGCCGGCTGATCGTCGGCAATGCCGGCATCCTGGTCTCGGAAGTGATCTATGTGAAGGAAGGCGACGCCAAGAACTTCCTCGTCGTCGACGCCGCCATGAACGACCTGATCCGGCCGACGCTCTACGATGCCTTCCACGACATCAAGCCGGTGGTGCAGCCGCCGGCCGCCACGCCGCGCATGACGGTCGATATCGTCGGGCCGGTCTGCGAGACAGGCGATTTCCTCGGCCTCGACCGCGACCTCCCCAGGCTGAATCCTGGCGACCTCATCGCCGTCGCCACCGCTGGAGCTTACGGCGCCGTGCAGGCCGGCACCTACAACACAAGGCTGCTGGTGCCGGAAGTGCTGGTCGACGGCGACCGTTTTCACGTCGTGCGGCCGCGCCCGACCCATGAGGAGTTGATCGGGCTGGATTCATTGCCCGAGTGGCTGAAATAGAAGCACGAGGGTCCCGCGCTCAAAGGAGCAAGCCATGCTGGAGACTGGAGCTATCACGCGCGGACGCATCGCCGCGGTGGAACCGCACATCCGCCCTTTCGTCCGCCACACGCCGGTGCTGCGCGTCGACATGGCTGACTTCGGCCGGCCGGCCTTTCCAGTCGATCTGAAGCTCGAATGTCTGCAGCATTCCGGCTCGTTCAAGGCGCGCGGCGCCTTCACCAACCTGCTCGAGCGGCAGGTGCCCGCAGCGGGTGTGGTCGCCGCCTCCGGCGGCAATCATGGCGCCGCCGTCGCCTATGCCGCCATGAAGCTCGGGCACAGGGCCACCATCTTCGTGCCCGAGGTCAGCCCGCCGGCAAAGCTCGCGCGCATCCGCGGCTACGGCGCCGAGTTGGTGGTCGGCGGTGCGCGCTATGCCGAGGCGCTGGCCGCCAGCGAGGATTTTGCCGAACGAACCGGCGCCCTGCAGATCCACGCGTTCAACCAGGAAGAGACGCTCATCGGCCAAGGCACTCTCGGGCTCGAGATCGAAGCCGATCTGCCGGGGATCGACAC
>NZ_RZSR01000106.1:0-9705 GCF_004023265.1 Mesorhizobium sp. M1A.F.Ca.IN.020.06.1.1 | reverse complement strand
TGACCCGCCGTGCGCTCGACCGCTTCGGCAACGATGCCGCGTGCCTCGTCGGCATTCGCTCGCTCGAACAGATTGGCGGGGTCGAGCACGATGCGCAGCCGGTTCGAACCCATTTCGGAAATCAGCCGCGCGGCGTCATCGGCGGAGGTGACGATGTTGGCTTGCTCCGGCTCGATGCCGAGATCGACGCCGTGGTGCTCGGCGAGCTGAAGCGCCTTCTCCATTTCCCGCGCCATGTCGGCCCAAGCCGAGGGATCGGCATTGTCGGGGTGGTGCGCCCATTGGTCCTCGGCGTTGCGCGTTCCGGTGCACAGTGTCACCAGCGGGATCGAAAGCCTGGCGGCTGCCTCAATGACCACCCCGAGCCGCCGCAGCCCGTCATCGCGCACCCGGCTGTCCGGATGCGCCATGTTGTAGGTTCCCGACAGCGCGACGAGACCGACGCCGCTAGCCGTAGCGGCGGCATCGATCGTACGGATCGCTTCGTCGGGAACATCGTCCGGCATCGACGGCAGGCCGGCGCAGGCAAGGTTGAACTGGGTGACTGCGAAGCCCGCTTCGCGAACGGCGGCGAGCACGCCGGCCGGCTCGCCGCCTGGAAAAGTCTTGGCGAACACCCCGACCTGCATCAGACCGCTCCGGTGACGCCGGCGAGCTCAACGCGCTGGCCGCTTTCGACCGAGCGGGCGATCGCCACCATGGCGCGGATCGAAGCGAGCCCGTCCTCCACGGTAGCGCCGCGCTGCGGCGCGCCGTTGA
Source organism: Mesorhizobium sp. M1A.F.Ca.IN.020.06.1.1 (assembly GCF_004023265.1). Lineage (NCBI taxonomy): Bacteria > Pseudomonadati > Pseudomonadota > Alphaproteobacteria > Hyphomicrobiales > Phyllobacteriaceae > Mesorhizobium > Mesorhizobium sp. M1A.F.Ca.IN.020.06.1.1. The sequence goes on along the minus strand of NZ_RZSR01000106.1, from coordinate 8,946 downwards.
GCACCGTGTCGGCGAGGCCTTCCAGTTGGCGGCGGAAGAAGTGGCCGTCGGCGCCGAGCGGCTTGCGCGACGTCGCGTCCTTCTCATGAAAAATGTCGACCTCGCTGGCGCGGAAATACCAGGGATTGAAGGTCTTCGCGATCACCGAGCCGTTCTCGCCATAGAGCTGGAAGCCCTCGTGCCAGTCCATGCGCACCGCAACGGTCAGGTCGAGATGGCCGAGCGCCCCATTGGCGAACTCCGTCTCGACGAACCAGCAATAAGCGCCGAAGCGTTGGTTGAGCCGCGCGCGCACGGCGGTGATGTCGCCGCACAGGAAGCGCGCCGTGTCGACCAGATGCGAGCCATGCGCCAGCATGAAATACTGTCTCAGGTCCGCCTTCGGATTGCCGGCCGGCTTCCTCGCCAGCTTGCTGGTGACGGGCAGCGGCTGCACGGCGTCGGTATTGGTGTAGCGATGGGTGGAATCGCAATACCAGGCCTTCAGCGCGAGGATCTCGCCCATCTCGTCGCGCACGAAATCGCGCGCCGCCTCCAGCGCCGGGTCGAAGCGCTTCATATGCCCGACCTGAAGCACCTTGCCGGAGCGCTTGACCGCTTCCGCCAGCCTCTCGCCTTCTTCGACGGAAATGCCGATCGGCTTTTCGCAAAGCACGTGCTTGCCTGCTTCGAGCGCCCTGATCGACATCGGCACGTGGTAGGCGTCGGACGTCGCGACGATCACCGCCTCCAACTTGGGGTCGGCGAGCATCTCGTCATAGTCGCCATACATTTTTTGCGGCTCGTAGGTGGCGCTCATGCGCGCAAGCAGGTCGGGCGCCGCGTCGCAGATCGCGTAGAGGTCGGCATTGGCTGCCTTCACGCAGGATTCCAGATGCGCGAACTGCGCGATCGGCCCGCAGCCGAGCACACCGACACGAAGACGACGGTCTTGTTTGCCGATCATCGCCTCAAGCCCCGTAGCCGCGCATGGTCTGGCGATTGGTCTTCACCGCGCCAGCCGGATCGGCGGCGGCGGTTTCGGATTCCTCCTCCAGCACCAGCCAGCCGTTGAAGTTGGGCGCGGCGCTTGCGATCTCGATCACCTTAGCCGTGTCGCAGACACCCTGGCCGAGCATCGCCCAACTGCCGTTGGCATCGACGTCTTTCAGATGCACATAGCGAATGCGGTCGCGATAGGTGGTGAGCGTATCGGCCATGTCCTGACGGCCGCGCAAGATGTGTCCGGTGTCCGGCACCCAGCCGACCAGCGATGGGTCAAGCAGGGAGAAGATGCGGTCATAATCGGCGCGGTCGAAGAGCAGCGTGTTGTTATGCGAGCTTGGATGCACAGCCACCTGCACGCCGGCCTTGCGCCCAAGTTCGCCGGCCTTGTTGTAGACCTCGGCGGCGATGGCGAATTTGTGGTCGCGCGGGCCGTCGGAGACGACGGTTGCCGAGCCCATCGACACCAGCGCTCCCGGAAAGGCGGCGGCGAAGTCGATCCAGCGACCGGCGGTTTCGAGGTCCTCGCCGATTTTCTCCTTGAGCGTGAAGCCGCTCTTCGAGCCGAAGGCGAACGAGACCAGCATGAGGCCGGATGCCTTCAACGCGGCGGCGAACTCCGCAGGCTTGCCGGCATAGCGACCGATCATCGTGTCGGTGATCTCGATGCCGGCATAGCCGCCGTCGGAAATCGCCTTGATGAGATCGTCCGGGCCGCCGCCAAAACGGTCGCCGAGCATCTCCCAGGTAAAAGTCTGGCAGCCAACTTTGAGGTCTTTCACGTTCATTCTTTCATTCCTTGATACCGCCCATTCCTTGGTGTCGCTCTGCGTCTTCATGGGAGGGACGTCCTACTTGACCGAGCCCGCGGTCATGCCTGCGAGGAAGAATCTCTGGGCAACGAGGTAGATGAGCAAAAGCGGTAACGAGCCGAGCACGCTCATCGCCATCATCTGGTTCCATTCGAAGGCGTGCTGCCCCATCAACAGCTGGATGCCGATCGGCACGGTGCGCATGGAGGTCGACTTGGTCAGCGTCAGCGCAAAGAGAAATTCGTTCCAGCATAACAGGAAGGTGTAGACAGACGTCGCCACGATACCAGGCAGCGAGATCGGGACGATCACCCGCCAAAGCGCTGTCCAACTGGTGCCGCCGTCGACAGCCACCGCTTCATCGAGATCGCGGGGCAAGGTGTTGAGATATCCCGTCATCAGCAGGATCGCGTAGGGCAGCGTAAACACCAGGTAAGTCAGGATCAGCGCGATATAGGTGTCAAAGATGCCATATGAGACGACAAGCCCGAAGAAGGGGATGAGAAGCGTGATCGGCGGAATCGTCTGCGTGCTGATGATGAGTGTGTTCAGGCTGCCCTTGCCGCGAAAGTTGAAGCGGCTGAACCCGTAGGCCGCCAGCAAGGCGATCAGCACCGTCAGCACGGTCACCGCTGCCGCCACGAAGTAGCTGTTGAAGAAGAAGCGCAGCTTTACCGGGTCGCCAACGATGGCTGCGTACGCTTCCAGCGTGAAGGCCTTCGGCAGGATGGTTGGTGGCAGGGCAAAGATCTCGGTATTCGACTTGAACGAGCTGCTGAGCATCCAGTAGATCGGGAAGGCCGCGAAGAACAGCCCCGCGGCAAGCGCGACATGCAGCGCGACGGTGATCAGCCTGTCTTTCGGCGTGTGCCTTTTCCTCATGGTGACTACCGAGCCTTTTGATAACGGACGTAGAACAGCGTCAGGCCAAGCGAGATCAGCAGAATGACCACAGCGCTCGCCGACGCCTGAGACAGGTTGTAGCTCGAAAACGCCAGCTTATAGGTGTAGGTGCTGAGGACCTCGGTCGAGTAGATCGGACCACCGCCCGTCGTTATCCAGATCAATGGGAAGACCTGCATGGTCCAGATGAAGTCGAGCAGCGAGATGCTGATGATGATCGGCATCAACTGCGGGATCGTGATGAAGATCAGCTTCTGGTAGGCCTTGGCGCCGTCGATATCGGCGGCCTCGTAGAAATCCTTGGGAATGCCCTGCAGGCCTGCGAGCAGGCTGACCATGAAAAGCGGGTACCCTGCCCAGATATTGGCGAAGGTGACGGCGTGCAGCGCGGTCTCGGGCGAGGAAAACCACTCGACCTTGGAACCGATGATGCCCATCTGCATGAGAATGCTGTTCACGACCCCGTTCGGCTCAAGCAGGAGGCGCCAGATCACGGCGATAATCACCGCAGTGAACAGCCAAGGCAGTATGTAGAGCACGCGCAGAATATTGCGCAGCATCGGATTGATGCGGTCGCTGTTCAGCATGAGTGCGAAGACCATGCCGATGGTCATGTGGAAAACGACACTCATGCAAGTGAAGTAGAGCGTGTGCCACAGCGAAGCCCAAAACACCGGATCGGCAAAGATCGCCTGGTAGTGTTTCAGTCCGGCAAAGGATGGGTCACGGCGCAGCACCGCGCTGTTCTGGAACGAATAGGCAATCACCGTCACCATCGGCAGCAGCATCAGAAGACCGATTATGAGGAGCGAGGGCGACAGATAGAGATAGGGTGCGACCGCTCGTTTCAGTCTGTGATGGGAGCGCTTCTGCGGGGTCATGTGCCAACCTTGAAATACGCCTTCAAGAGAAGGTGAGCTTCGGAACACGGGTCCACCGATCCGTTGTGGCCGGGTGGCCTGCCCGAAGTCAGGCCACCCGGTCGAGAAAGTGAACGGGGAACAGGCCGATCAGAATTTCGCCATCCAGCCCTTTTGAGCGTTGGCTGCGGCTTGTTCCGGAGACTGCTCGCCGGCAAGCATCTTCTGGGCTTCCACGTCGAACTGGGTCATCAGGTCTTCCGCCACCGGCAGACCCGTGAACTCGTTGGCGAGATAACCGGTCTTGAAGATTTCGAAAGCCTTTGCGAATGCCTTGTCGGACGTCACGAAATCGGGCTTGGCGTTGACGTTGCCCGGGAAGGCGTTTGCAAGCGACACGAGCTTGGCGTTCACCTTTTCACTCATCAGATATTGGACGAGCTTCCAGGCCTCCTCCTGGTGCTTCGAGCCGGCAGAGATACCGATGCCCCAGGAGGCATAGGGAAGGCCGCGCTTGCCGTTGTAGTTCTCCACGACCGGGACCGGGATGAGGTCGAAGTTCAGCTTGGGATTGCGTTTGCGGATGAGGTTCACATGCGCGAGCGAGTCGATCATCATCCCGACCCGGTCGTTGACGAATTCCTCGACCTTCTCCTGTTCCGTCTTGGTGGCGATGCCGGGCGAGATGGTGCCGGCGTCGTTGAGCGATTTCACGAAGCTGAGCATATCCACCACCGGTTTGCCCTCGAGGTCGGGCTTGCCATTCGCCATCATCGACTGGCCCGAAGCCCAAACCCACGACATCATGTCGTTCTGAACGCCGGACGGTGTTTGCAGCGACAGGGGCAGCACCCAGCCATACTGGTTCTTGTCGGCATGGGTCATCTTCTTGGCGGCTTCGAGAAACTCCGCGCGGGTCGACGGCAGCTTGCTCACACCTGCCTTGGCGGCGAGGTCCATGTTGACGAAGACCGGATAGACGAACGAAGCCACGGGAAACATCACCGCCTTGCCGTCCACCTTGATGATATCGGCGACCTGGCTCTTGTCGAAGCCGCTCGCATCCATCATCGGATTCATGTCGGCCAACGCATTTTGTGCGTTCAGATTGTTCACCCAAGCGCCATCGAGACCGACAACGTCGCTAAGCGTTCCGGTCGCAGCACCGACCGAGATCTGGTCTCGCGTGGTCGCATAGGGGCCGCTGACCAGCGTCACCTTGATCCCGGAGTTTGCAGCCTCGAACTCGTCCATGATTTTGCGCAAGGAGCCTGCGGGCAGCTCTGGCTCCCACCACTGCGTGAATTCCAGCGTCGTGTCCGCCATGGCGCCGGTTGCGCCGAGCAGCCATGCGGCCGCGGCCATTTTCAGCATCGCGGGTCGTATCCGAAACGTCATTTTCTCCTCCTTCTTAAGATCGACCGCACAATGCGGACGATCGTCTGCTTCATTCAGAAGTCTTCTTACGAGTACTTTCGCAGGCGCATCGCTCCTGCCTGCGGGCTCTGCGACAAATCTTCAGATCGCCAGATGCGTTTCGGGATCGAAGAAATGGAGCTTGGCGTCGTCTACGGCCAAGCGGATCTCCGAGCCGGGCAGGACTGTGCTGACCGGTTCGAATTTCGCCACCGCGTTCGAGGTCATGCCGAAATCCTGCACCGCGTCCGGATCGCCGGAGTCCACCCGCACCGCATCGATGCTGAGATGAACGATGTGTTCGGACCCGAGTTCTTCGATCGAGGTCACCTTTGCCGGGATCGTCTGATATCTGCGGCCGGATTCGAGACTGCTGTCATAGAGATCCTCCGGTCGGATCCCGAACACGACCTTGCGCCCTGCATACGTCCTCAAGGACGGCCTGCGCACGAAGGCTGCGTCCTGCAGCCGGATGGCGAAGGTGCCGGACATCAGTTCGTCGCCCGTCAGCGTCGCCTCGAACAGGTTCATCGAAGGAGAACCGATGAAGCCGGCAACGAAGGCGTTTACCGGCGATTCATAGAGTCTCTTGGGAGTGTCGACCTGCTGCAGCACGCCGCCTTTCAACACCGCGACCCTGTCCCCCATCGTCATCGCCTCGGTTTGGTCGTGGGTCACGTATATGGTCGTGACGCCGAGTTGCTTTTGCAGGCTGGTAATTTCGGCGCGCATTTGAACACGCAGCTTCGCGTCCAGATTGGAAAGGGGTTCGTCCATGAGGAAGGCGGCCGGCTCGCGCACCATGGCGCGGCCCATGGCAACCCGTTGACGCTGTCCGCCTGAAAGGTTCGCGGGTTTGCTGTCGAGCAGAGATGTCAACTGAAGGGTTTTGGCAATCTCGCCCACCCGCTTCTTGCGTTCGGCCTTCGGCTTGCCTGCCAGCCGCATCGAAAAGGCGATGTTTTCGAACACCGTCATATGTGGGTAGAGCGCGTAGCTCTGGAAGACCATCGCGATATCCCGGTCCTTGGGCGGCATGTCGACCACGTCGACTCCGCCGATCCGAAGGCTGCCGCTTGTCACGTCCTCCAATCCCGCGATCATTCGCAAGGCGGTGGATTTGCCGCAGCCGGACGGCCCGACGAGAATCAAGAACTCGCCATCCTCGACCGACAAGTTCAATTGGTCGATTGCATGAAAGTTGTTCCCGTAGGTCTTGCAGATATTCTCAAGAATGACTTCTGCCATCTTCCTCCCTCCACAAGTCTAAGCCGCTCGTTTTTATGATTATTGTCGGCCTATGGTCGCCCTGCGAAATCTTCCTCGGATAGTTTCAACTATGTTCCGGTATCGAGCTGCGCAGATTTCAGTTCGACTGCCGACGGGGCGTTCGTCGATGCCAGGAGTTCCGTGACCTGGCCCTCGGTCGGCAGCGCCTCGCGCCCGCCACGCCCCGTTATCGACAGGGCCGCGGCCGCGGCTGCGAATGCGACCCGGCCTGCGGTCTCGGCTCCGCGCGTCAATGCATGGGCATAGGCACCGTGAAAGCAGTCACCGGCGCCGGTCGAGTCGACGACGGCAACCCGGTGCGGAGGCAGGTGCCAGAGCCCTGCCTCGTCGCGTCCGCGATAATAGACGCCCCTGCCGCCGTCAGTCAGAACCACGGTGGACCGCGACGGCATCCACAATGCGTCGAGCATCTCGGCGGGCGATCGGCCGCCCGTGGCAGTCCGCGCGAAGCCGAGGGGAAGAATGACATGGTCGCAGAGCCCGATCAGCCTCTCGGTGGCTGGGCCGCTGCTCCATTCGATATCGCCGAGGATTGCAAGGCCGAGATCGCGAGCCCGAGCCACGACATCCATCGACCGGATCGCGTAACTATCGACGATCAGGACGGCCGCGCGGCTGAGGACCTCGTCCGGAAAGTCCGACGCGGTGCCCAGCATCGCTTCGTCGTCATACGCGATGAACCGCTCGCCATCCGAGCCGACGGTGATCCGCGAGCGCACCGGGCGTGCCTGCGGGTGGCGCGGCGCGAATGCGGTTTCAACGCCGCTCGCAACGAGATCGCACAGCACGGCGTCGTCCGCGGCACTGGCTAGCCATCCGACGAACCCGGCGGTTCCGCCGAGCCGCGCGACGGCCCTTGCCGCCGTCGCGACATTTCCGCCGAAAGTTCGGGCAGTTTGCAGAACCTTCCCCTTGCCCGCCGACAACGGCTGATCGACATAGACGATGTCGTCGATCGCAATAGCGCCGAAGCCGAGGATTGAAGGGACGGTGGGCATCGTTCAGGCACCCGCCTTCGCCAGGGCGTCTTCTGCCGAAAGGCCGTCATGGATGACGCTCCGAAAGGCAAGTGCCGCCTTCTCCGGATCGCCGTGCCCCCAGAGATTGCGACCGACCACGGCACCGCGCGCGCCGGCACGTATGGCGTCCGCCGTCTGCTGAAGGGCGCCGAGCAGCGTCTCGGTCTTCGGACCACCCGCGATCACAACCGGCACCGGGCAGGTCCGGACGGTCTCTCGGAACGACTCGAAATCGCCCGTGTAGCCTATCTTGATCACGTCGACGCCGGACTCGTAGCCGATGCGCGCCGCATAGGCGATCTCGTCGGGGGTGAAGACGATTTTTGCTCCGTCGGCGAAATCGCGCGGGTAAATATGCGCCACCACGGGCATGCCGTAGCGTGCCGCCGCATTCACCGAGTCGGTCAGCCAGCGTATGTACTTACCCTCGGTCGCGCCGCGCACCGGAATGGCCACGGCCAACGCATCGGCCCCGGCGCGCACCGCATCCTCCGGCGTTGCAATCAGTTCGCTGATGCGATCGTCTGGGGTGAAGCAGCCCGCCTGGATCACCAGAGACGCTTTGCCCGCATATTGCGGCCACAGATGGCGCGCGGTGCCGGGCTGGATGCTGACGTAGTCGGGTTTGCCCATCATGACGCGCGCGAGCGCACCGGGCAGATCGGCAAGCCCGCCTTTGCGCACGTCGCCGTAGCCGACAAAGTGGTCGACCGCGCCGCCAAAAAGCTTCCCGGATGGATGCGAGAAGAGGCGCGCAAGGCGCACCTTGGTTCCTAGGCTCATGAGTGCAAAATTCCTCAATCGTTTTGAGCTGGCGGCCTCCGATGTCGAGCCAGCATTTTCACATGCTCTATAGAAATTTTACGCGCGTCAAGATTTAAAATGCGCTATAGCGAGTAGGGAACATGGTCCGCCGCCGTTGCAGCGGGTTTGCTGGGCGATGCCGCATTGGGAGGTCGGAAGGAAAATGCAAGCAAAGTCAGGAGCGAAGCTCGGTATCGGCGTTATCGGTTGCGGCAACATATCGATGACCTATTTGCGCAACGCAGCACTTTTCGCCGGCGTGGAACTGCGCGCCTGCGCCGATATTTCCGCCGACTTGGCCGCGCTACGGGCCAGGGAATACGGTATCCGCGCGCTGCCGGTCGATGCGCTGCTGGCCGATCCCGAGGTCGATCTCGTCCTCAACCTCACCGTTCCGTCGGCGCATTTCGACATCACCCATTCGGCGCTTTCCGCGGGCAAGCACGTCTTCACGGAAAAGCCTCTGGCGACCTCGGCCGGCGAGGGCCGCCGGCTGGTCGCGGAGGCGTCGAAGCGCGATCTGCTGCTGGGCTCGGCTCCAGACACCTTCCTCGGCGCAGCCGGGCGGCGTGCCCGCCGCCTAATGGACGAGGGCGCGATCGGCCGCGCCGTGACCGGCACCGCCTTCATGATGGGGCGCGGCATGGAGCATTGGCATCCCAATCCGCAATTCTACTATCAGCCGGGCGGCGGTCCAGTGTTCGACATGGGGCCATACTACCTGACGATGCTGGTCAACCTGCTCGGCCCGGTCGCCCGCGTCATGGCGATGACGACGCGCGGTCAGGACGAGCGCCTGATCACCGCCGAAGGCCCTTACAAAAACACCAGCTTCAGGGTCGGCACGCCGACCAACAT
>NZ_RZSR01001071.1:0-1887 GCF_004023265.1 Mesorhizobium sp. M1A.F.Ca.IN.020.06.1.1 | reverse complement strand
TCCTTCTGGTCGGTGTAGGCGGCGATGAAGCCGTCGAAGCGGATGACCGAGCCGACCGCGCGTAGCTCGGCGGTGCGGGCGCCGTTGACCGCCTCGATCTCGACCGTGGTGCGCTCGATCTCGGCCGGCTGCATCTGGCTGGCGATCGCGCGCTTCCAGATCAGCTCATAGAGGCGCGCCTGATCGGCATCGAGATATTGCCTGACCGATGCCGGCGTGCGCTTGAAATCGGTAGGGCGGATCGCCTCATGCGCTTCCTGGGCGTTCTTGGCCTTGACCGAATAATAGCGTGGGTTTTCGGGCAGGTATTTCGCGCCGAACTCGCTGGCGATGGCATCGCGCGCCGCGGTGATCGCCTCCGGCGCCATCTGCACGCCGTCGGTTCGCATATAGGTGATGAGGCCGGCGGTCTCGCCGCCGACATCCATGCCTTCGTAAAGCTTCTGCGCCACCTGCATGGTGCGGTTGGCCGAGAAGCCGAGCCGCGAGGAGGCGGCCTGCTGCAGCGTCGAGGTGGTGAAGGGCGGGCCCGGATTGCGCTTGGTGGGCTTGGCTTCGACCGACAGCGCCTTGAAGGTCGCACCTTCGAGCATCGCCTTGATGTCGTCGGCCTGGGCCTTGTTGGCGATGTCGAGCTTCTGCAGCTTCTTGCCGGCATAGGCGGTCAGCCGCGCCTCGAAACTGTCGTTGCGCGGCGTGTTGAGGATGGCGGCGATCTGCCAGTATTCCTCGCGGACGAAGCGCTCGATCTCGGATTCGCGGTCGCAGACCAGCCGCAGCGCCACCGACTGGACGCGCCCGGCGGAACGGGCGCCCGGCAGCTTGCGCCACAGCACCGGCGAGAGGGTGAAGCCGACGAGATAGTCGAGCGCGCGGCGCGCGAGATAGGCGTCCACCAGCGGCGCATCGATCTGGCGCGGATTGGCCATGGCCTCCATTACCGAGGTCTTTGTTATGGCGTTGAAGACGACGCGGCTGACCGGCTTGTCCTTCAGCGCGCGCTTCTGCCTCAGCACTTCCAGCACATGCCAGGAAATCGCCTCGCCCTCGCGATCCGGGTCGGTGGCGAGGATCAGCCCGTCGGCGTCCTTGACCGCCTTGGCGATGTCGGCGAGGCGCTTGCCGGAGGCGGTGTCTACCGACCAGGACATGGCGAAGTCCTCGTCCGGGCGCACCGAGCCGTCCTTGGCCGGCAGATCGCGGACATGGCCGAACGAGGCCAGGACCTTATAGTTCTTGCCCAGATATTTGTTGATTGTCTTCGCCTTGGCCGGCGATTCGACGACGACGACGTCCATGAGGTCTCTTATCAGCTGTGAGGCGGCGGAAGAGCTCCGCGGCGCACGACGAAATCCCACTCTTTTCGTCGCTCACATGGCCGTGCTTTTGCAATCGGTCAAGGGGACAGGCCCAATTTGCGAACTGGCCGACAGCGATACACTCTTAGAGTGTATGGCGGAGAACACATTTTTTGGCGCACCGACGGATCGTGTCTTGGTTCGGTCTTTTACCGAGGGGAGTCGCCGACAGAACCAGCATCGGCCCGGCGGTACGCGGACGGCACGCGGCACTGGCGCGCCATCCATTGAACGCGCAGCGGCCGCCGCTTCTTCCTCGGCTAGCGACCACGCGCCACACAATGGTGATTGGCACGAGGGCGCCGGCATCGCTATATCGGCGCCAGCACAACCGGGGCATCGTGAAATGGCATTGGACATCGGCTATGTCAGCGCGGTCGGAGCAGGGGCGATCTCGTTCCTGTCGCCGTGCGTGCTGCCGCTGGTGCCGCCTTATCTTTGCTACATGGCCGGCGTTTCGGTCGACGATTTCCGCGGCAACGCCGGCGCGACGGCGCGCGAAGGCGCACGTGGCGCGCTGCTCTATGCC
>NZ_RZSR01001070.1:0-1888 GCF_004023265.1 Mesorhizobium sp. M1A.F.Ca.IN.020.06.1.1 | reverse complement strand
CTATGACACCACTAAAGGCGCCTGCCACATGTTCGCGCGTGCCATCGCGGTGGAGTTCCGCGATCGCAACATCCGCTGCAATGCCATCTGTCCCGGCTTCATCCGCACGCCGCACGGAATGCGCGAGGTCGCCGACCTCGGCAAGCTCGGCGTCGATGTTTCCGATGCCGCCATGGCCGCGCAACAGGGCCGCATCGGCGAGCCGGAGGAAGTGGCCAAGGCGGCGCTGTTCCTGGCGAGCGACGAATCGAGCTTCGTCAACGGCGCGCATCTCTTCGTCGACAACGCCTTCACGGCGATCTGAGGCGTCCCAAGCTTGGGCCCTTCCTCTACCCCGGCGATCGGGGGAGAGGAAAGAATCTACCTACCGTTCCTCGCGTCGAAACGGCTTCAGCAGCGCCGAAGGCGCGACCGCGTTGCGCGAAATGAAGGCCATGGCGACGATGGTGAAGATGAAGGGCAGCATCAGGAAGGCTTCGTAAGGGATGTGCCCGAGGCCGCTGGCCTGCATCCTGAGCTGCAGCGCGTCGACGAAGGCAAAGAGCAATGCCGCGCCCGCCGAACGCCACGGGTCCCAGCGGCCGAACACCACCAGCGCGATCGCCACCCAGCCGCGCCCCGACACCACGCCGAAGGTGAAGGCGTTGAACTGCGCCATGGTGAGAAAGGCGCCGGCAAGACCCATCAGCGCGCCGCCGAGGATCACGGCCTGGAAGCGCGTGACGATCACGCTGACGCCGGCGGAATCCGCCGCGCGCGGGTTCTCGCCGACCATGCGCACCGACAGCCCCCAGGGTGTGCGGTAGAGGACGAAGGCGGCAAACGGAACGGCGATGATCGCGAGATAAACCAGCGTGAACTGGTTGAACACCGCCGGACCCAGGATCGGAATGTCCGACAGCAGGGGGATCGGCGCCGGCTGAAAGCCCTTGATGCTGGGCGGCACCGATTGCTGGCCGAAGATCAGTCGGTAGAGGAAATAGGCGAGCCCAGAGCAGAACAGCGTCACGCCGATGCCGCAGACATGCTGGCTGAGGCCCAAGGCCACCGTGAACAGCGCATGCAGCGCGCCCATCGCCGCCCCGACAAGCACGGCCACCAGCACGCCCAGCCACAGGCTGCCGCTCAGGCTGGCGGCGGTGAAGCCGGCCATGGCCGCCAACAGCATGATGCCTTCGATGCCCAAATTGAGCACGCCGGCCCGCTCGGAAAACATTTCGCCTAGCGTGGCGAAGGCGAGCGGTGTGGCGATGCGGATGATGGCTGCGAGAAAGCCGACCTGAAAAATCTGCTCGAACACCGCGCTCATGCGGGCGCCCCCACGCGGCGGATGCGATAGGCGGTGAAGAGCAGCGCCACCAGCATCGCAAGCAGCGCCGTACCCTGGATGACCTCACTGAGGAAGGCCGGCACGCCGGTCGCGCGCGACATCGCCTCGGCGCCGGTCATGACCGCGGCAAGGAAGATCGCGGCCGGCACGACGCCGAGCGGATTGAGCCTGGCGAGCATCGCGACGACGATGCCGGAATAGCCGTAGCCCGGCGAGATGTCGCTCATCACCTGGAAATGGACGCCACCAACCTCGCCGACGCCGGCCAGTCCGGCCAGCGCGCCGGAAAGCAGCGCGGTGGAGAGCAGCACGCGCTGGGTATTGATGCCGCCATAGCGGGCCGCCTCCGCATTCTCGCCGGTGACGCGGATGCGGAAGCCGAGCGTGGTGCGCGCGATCAGGAACCAGCAGACGGGCGCTGCGATCAGCGCCACGACGACGCCGATATGCAGCCTTGTGCCTTCGATCAGCACCGGGAAATAGGCGGAATCCTCGATTGGCGGCGAGATCGGATAACCGGAAAAGGTGTCCTTCCAGGGCCCCTCGATCAGCGCCATC
>NZ_RZSR01001069.1:0-1890 GCF_004023265.1 Mesorhizobium sp. M1A.F.Ca.IN.020.06.1.1 | reverse complement strand
CGGGGCGATCGTCGGCTGCGTGACGCCGCGCAACACCTGGCCGCTGCCGACCGGTCTCGGCGGCGTGTTCGGCGATATGGTGCTGAAGATCCCGGGCATCGCCGTCGGCGGCTATCCGAAGGGCCTTTTCGCCACCATCATCGCCGTTGTGCTCGCGACGCCGGCGCTCTGGCTGTTCGCCTATGGCTCGGCGCTGATCGCGCGCAAGAACGGCTTTGCCGTCATGGAGCGCGCCGCCGAGCCGGAACCGCGCGAGCAGGACGATCTGCTCTTCGATGAGGATGAAGACGAGGGCGACGAAGGCATTCTTGCGCTCGGCGCCATCACCCATTGGTGGCTGTCCTTCCGTGCATGGATGCATCGGCGTGCCGCGCGCCGCAGGCAGGAGCGTGACGAGTTCGAGCCTCAGATTGAGCCGCGGGCCAGCGCCTGGCGCCGCGCCGCCGAACGGGTCGAATCGGCCGAGTACGCCGAATCCAGGATGAGCCCCGGCGGCCGCGCCCGTGTCGAGCCGGAATTCTTCGCCGCAATGGTCAACGACCGCAGCGCTTCGGTCGATCCCGTGGACGACAATGTCTTCGACGACGAAGAGGCCGATCTCGACGACTTCGACGACGAGGAGCCGGTCCAGCGCCGCGCCAATGTGCGCAACTTCCGCTCGGACGCGGCGACGCGCGTGGAGGCGCCTGCGCCGCGCCCGGTGCAAGGCGCACGCGTTCAGCGCGAGGCGCAGACCTCGCTCATCGGCTCCGGCACGTTCGAGATGCCGTCGCTGCATTTCCTGTCCGAACCGAAGAACGTCGCGAAAGACCCGAGCCTGTCGAAGGACGCGCTGGAGCAGAACGCAAGGCTGCTCGAAGGCGTGCTCGAGGATTTCGGCGTCAAGGGCGAGATCATCCATGTCCGCCCGGGTCCGGTCGTCACGCTCTATGAGCTGGAACCTGCGCCCGGTATCAAATCCTCGCGCGTCATCGGCCTCTCCGACGACATCGCCCGCTCGATGAGCGCGATCGCCTGCCGCGTCGCCGTCGTGCCCGGCCGCAACGCCATCGGCATCGAACTGCCGAATGCCAAGCGCGAGACAGTCTATCTGCGCGAGATCATGGCGAGCCGCGACTTCGAAACCACCAAGGCGAAGCTCGCCTTGGCGCTCGGCAAGACCATCAACGGCGAGGCGGTCATCGTCGACATCGCCAAGATGCCGCATGTGCTGGTCGCCGGCACCACCGGCTCGGGCAAGTCGGTCGCCATCAACACCATGATCCTGTCGCTGCTCTACCGGCTCACCCCGCAGGAATGCCGGCTGATCATGATCGATCCGAAGATGCTCGAGCTCTCGGTCTATGACGGCATCCCGCATCTGCTCACGCCCGTCGTCACCGATCCGAAGAAGGCCGTGGTGGCGCTGAAATGGACGGTGCGCGAGATGGAGGACCGCTACCGCAAGATGTCCAAGGTCGGCGTGCGCAACATCGACGGCTTCAACGCTCGCGTCAGCCAGGCCGAGAAGAAGGGTGAGAAAATCTCGCGCACCGTGCAGACCGGCTTCGACCGCCAGACGGGCGAGGCGATCTACGAGACGGAGGATCTCGACCTCGAGCCGATGCCCTATATCGTCGTCATCATCGACGAAATGGCCGACCTGATGATGGTGGCCGGCAAGGACATCGAAGGCGCGGTGCAGCGCCTGGCGCAGATGGCGCGCGCCGCCGGCATCCATGTCATCATGGCGACGCAGCGCCCGTCGGTCGACGTCATCACCGGCACCATCAAGGCCAATTTCCCCACCCGCATCTCATTCCAGGTAACGTCGAAGATCGACAGCCGCACCATCCTGGGCGAGCAGGGCGCCGAGCAGCTGCTCGGCATGGGCGACATGCTCTACATGGC
>NZ_RZSR01001068.1:0-1894 GCF_004023265.1 Mesorhizobium sp. M1A.F.Ca.IN.020.06.1.1 | reverse complement strand
TCTCTACATCTTCTCGCTGCTCGGCCTGTTCGTCGCCCTGCTCTCGGACCTGATCTACACCTGGGTCGATCCGCGCATCGATTTCGAGCGGAGAGACGTCTGATGACGGCAGCTTCGGCAGAAGCCAAGCCGGCCCGCGCCGCCCGGCCGTGGTTGTCGCCGCTCAATCAGCGGCGGCTGCAAAACTTCAAGGCGAACCGGCGCGGCTACTGGTCGCTGTGGATCTTCCTGTTGCTGTTCGTGCTGTCGCTGTTTTCCGAATTGATCGCCAACGACAAGCCCATCATCGCCTCCTACAAGGGCGAGATCCTGTTTCCGGTTCTGGTCGCCTACCCGGAAGAGAAATTCGGCGGCTTTTATGCCGTCACGGACTATCGCGATCCGGTGATTCAGGACGAGATCAATGCCAATGGCTGGATGATCTGGCCGCCGGTCCGCTACTCCTATCAAACGGTCAACAACGCCATCCCAGAAGCCGCACCCGCCAAGCCGTCCTGGCTTTACGACAAGAAGACGCGCTGCAGCCAGTATCCGCAGGGCGAAGCCGATCCGAACTGCGTCGTCGGCAACTGGAATTGGCTGGGCACCGACGACCAGGCGCGCGACGTGCTGGCACGCGTGCTTTACGGCTTCCGCATCTCGGTGCTGTTCGGGCTGATCCTGACGCTCGGCTCCTCGCTGATCGGCGTCGCGGCCGGCGCGGTGCAAGGCTATTTCGGCGGCTGGACGGACCTTCTGTTTCAACGCTTCATCGAGATCTGGTCGGCGATCCCGGTGCTTTATCTGCTGCTCATCGTCTCTGCGATCCTGCCGCCCGGCTTCTTCATCCTGCTCGGCCTGATGCTGCTGTTCTCCTGGGTGGCGCTGGTCGGCGTGGTGCGGGCCGAGTTTCTGCGCGCGCGCAACTTCGAATATGTCAACGCGGCGCGCGCGCTTGGCGTGCCCAACCTCACCATCATGTTCCGTCATCTCCTGCCCAACGCCATGGTGGCGACGCTGACCTTCCTGCCCTTCCTGCTCTCAGGCTCGATCTCGACGCTGACCTCGCTCGACTATCTCGGCTTCGGCCTGCCGCCGGGTTCGGCCTCGCTCGGCGAATTGCTGAAGCAGGCGCAGCGCAATCTCAACGCGCCCTGGCTCGGCATCTCCGGCTTCATCGTGATTTCGCTGATGCTGTCGCTGCTGGTCTTCATCGGCGAGGCGACGCGCGATGCCTTCGATCCGCGCAAGACGTTCAAATGAGCGAGCCTCTGCTTTCCGTCCGCGATTTGAGTGTCGCCTTCGCGCAAGGCGGCACGCAATCGATCGCCGTCGACCACGTCTCCTTCGACATCGGCAAGGGCGAGACGGTCGCGCTGGTCGGCGAATCCGGATCCGGCAAATCGGTCTCCGCGCTGTCGGTGCTGAAGCTGTTGCCCTATCCGTCGGCCAGCCACCCCTCGGGAAAGATCCTGTTCCACGGCGCCGACCTGCTCCACGCCAACGAAAGGACGCTGCGCGGCGTGCGCGGCAACAAGATCACCATGATCTTCCAGGAGCCGATGACCTCGCTCAATCCGCTGCACACGATCGAGCAGCAGATCGTCGAGGTGCTGAAGCTGCATCAGGGGCTGGGCGATCGCCAGGCCCACGCTCGCACGTTGGAGCTGCTCACCGAGGTCGGCATACGCGACCCGCAGAAGCGGCTCGATGCCTATCCGCACCAGCTCTCCGGCGGCCAGCGCCAGCGCGTCATGATCGCCATGGCCTTGGCCAACGAGCCGGAACTCTTGATCGCCGACGAGCCGACGACGGCGCTCGACGTGACCGTGCAGGCGCAGATCCTCGAACTGCTCGCCGGCCTGAAAAGCCGCAAGCGCATGTCGATGCTATTCATCACCCATGACCTCGGCAT
>NZ_RZSR01001067.1:0-1901 GCF_004023265.1 Mesorhizobium sp. M1A.F.Ca.IN.020.06.1.1 | reverse complement strand
GTCGTGAAGTCCTTGGCTCCCGCGATGTCGGTCATCTTCTTGCCGTCGGCGAGCTGCGAGGCGATCTCGGCGGCGTGCTTGCCGAGCTCGCGCGCGTCCTTCCACACCGACACCGTCTGGGTGCCGAGCGCGATGCGGTTGAGCGCGGCATGGTCGCCGTCCTGGCCCGAGACCGGAACGGTGCCGGCCAGGCCTTGCGCCGTCAGCGCCGCGACGACGCCGCCGGCGGTGCCGTCATTGGCCGCCACCACCGCGTCGACCTTGTTGTCGTTGGCGGTCAGGAACTGCTCCATGTTCTTCTGCGCGTTGGCGGGCAGCCAGCCGTCGGTATAGGCTTCGCCGACATTCTTGATCTTGCCGCTGTCGATGGCTTCTTTCAGCACTTCCATCGAGCCGGAGAACAGGAAATCGGCGTTCGGGTCGGCGCCCGAGCCCTTGATGAAGACGTAATTGCCCTCGGGCTTGGCCTTGAACACCTCGCGGGCCTGCATGCGGCCGACTTCCTTGTTGTCGAAGGTCAGATAAAACACGTCCTTGTTCTCGATCAGGCGGTCGTAGCCGACGACCGGAATGCCTTCGTCGAGTGCCTTCTGCACCGCCGGTCCGATCGCCGAGGCGTCCTGCGCCAGGATGATCAGCGCATTGGCGCCCTGCGAGATCAGGCTTTCGACGTCGGTCAGCTGCTTGCCTGGATTGGACTGTGCGTCGGCGGATATGTACTTGTCGCCGGCGGCCTCGATCGCCTTCTTCATCGCCGCTTCGTCGGTCTTCCAGCGCTCTTCCTGGAAATTGGACCACGAAACGCCGATCACCTTGTCCTTCGCCTGCGCGACCGACACCAACGTCAACGACATGGCGACGCCCGCCAGAATGGCGGCTGCGAATCTCTTCATGATATCCTCCTGCGCCCTCGCGGCGCGACCCAGACTGGCCCGAAGGCGATGAGGCTTTTTTTCGAGCCTCGAAAAAATACTATCCAACGCCAAAGCGCTGTCAACTGCAATTCTGACGGTTTTTGAGGTGGTCACGTACTTTTTTCGAGACCCGCAATAAATAATGACAGTGCCGACCGCTTCTGCCACTATCGCGGAACAGTTCGGGAGGAGGCGCAGCCCGGTCCACCGAAACTTGTAAGACCAGGACGGTTCGGGTGCCGGCGTGCGGGACTGAACCGATCTGGCGCGTCGCCGAGTCCTGTGCATGATCGAGAGGCCGCGCTGACTGGGAGGAGACAAAAATGTCGGTCGGAATCCGCCACGACGATCTGCGCCGGCGCAACCGCGCCATGGTGCTCTCGGCCGTGCGCCGGGCCGGCCAGCCGTCGCGCACGGAAATCGCCGCGACCACCGGGCTCAGCCATTCGACCATTTCGGCGATCTCTTCCGACCTGATCCAGGAAGGCGTCTTGGCCGAGAGCAAGCCGAGCGAGACCGCGTCTCTGAAGCGCGGCCGGCCACAGGTGGGCCTCGCGCTCAAGCCTGAGGCGGCGGCGGTGGTGACGGTGGTGCTGTCGCTCAATTTCCTCTCGGTCGCCGTTATCGATTATGCGGGCCAGGTCATCGCCGAGGAGCAGCGCCGCCTCGATACCCTCACCATGCCGCGCAACGAGCTGATCGGCGAATGCTTGGCGATCGTGCGGCGCCGGTTGGACGATCCGGACCTCGACGTCGGCAGCGTCGCCCGCATCGCCATGGGCATCCAGGGCATCACCGATTCCCATGCCCGCGCCATGCTATGGTCGCCGATCACGCCGCTGACCGACATTCCCTTCGCCGACATCCTGGAAAAGGAATTCGGCATTCCGGCCACCATGGAAAACGACTGCAACATGATGGCGGTGGCGCTGCAGTGGCGCGATCCCGACCGCTATCGCGACAATTTCATCGCCATCCTGCTCTCGC
>NZ_RZSR01001066.1:0-1902 GCF_004023265.1 Mesorhizobium sp. M1A.F.Ca.IN.020.06.1.1 | reverse complement strand
GCATAGTCCTCTATCGCGAGCAAGGCACCGGCGAACGCGTCCCGATCGGCACGGCAGGCCCCGGCGCCATGCTCAGCGAACTGGCCCTTATCGCCGACACCAACCGGCTGACCAGCGCCTCGGCCGCGATCGATTCGGAAGTTATCCGCTTGAGCCGAAAGATGTTTCGCCGCATCCTCGAGGAATATCCGGAGCTCGCGGTGCAGCTGCACGAGCGCATCCTGGAGGAATTCCAAGAGATGATCGCCCGCATCGAGGAGCTCGCGCCACGGTTTACGGAATAGACGCGCCGCAGCGTCTCTGCCGATTGATAGCGCTCAATCCAATTCAAACTTAGCGATGACCGGCACATGGTCCGACGGCTTCTCCCAGCCGCGCGCCGCCTTGACAATCTCGTAACCGGCAAAGCTCGGCACCAGATTGGCGGACGACCAGATATGGTCGAGCCGCCGGCCGCGGTCCGATGCTTGCCAGTCCTTCGCGCGGTAGCTCCACCAGGTGTAGAGCTTTTGCTCGGCCGGCACGTTGAGCCGCATCAGGTCAACCCAGCCGCCGGCCCGCCGCATCGCCTCGAAGTTTTCGGTCTCGACCGGCGTGTGGCTGACGACGTTGAGCAATTGCTTGTGCGACCACACGTCATGCTCCTGCGGCGCGATGTTGAGGTCGCCCACCAGGATCGAGGCATCGTGCTCGCTCGCCGGCACGCTGTTCATCTCATAGACGAAATCGAGCTTGTGGCGGAATTTCCGGTTGATCTCCGGGTCGGGCTCATCGCCGCCGGCCGGAACGTAGAAATTGTGCAGCAGAATCGACCTGCCGCCGGCCTGGACCCTGACCGAGAGATGCCGGCTGTCGTCGATCTCGCAGAAACGCCGCTTCTCGACCAGCGCGATCGGCCGGCGCGCGACCGTCGCCACGCCGTGATAGCCTTTCTGGCCGTGGAACAGGATGTGCTGGTATCCGGCCTTGCGGAAAGCCTTTTCCGGAAACAGCTCGTCCGGGACCTTGGTTTCCTGCAGGCAGAGCACGTCCGGCGCGTGCTCCTTGAGCAGCCGCTCGACGATCGGCATGCGCAGACGCACCGAGTTGATGTTCCAGGTGGCTATGGTGAAGGGCATTCAGGCAGGTCCGGCAAAAGATCGCCGATCTACTGCCAGCCACGCGCCATAAAGACAAGCCGGCCCGCGCTGCAAGCCGGCCCTGCCCTGAATATGGGCGGACCTACCGCGTCTTGGTATTGAGCTCGCGGTTCGCCGTATAGTCGATGGCGAAGGTGCCGTCCGGAATGGAGACGCCTTCCTTGACGTTGAAGATCATCACCGTCGTGTCCTTGCCCTGCGCGTCGGTGATCGTCCACTGGCGCAGTTCATAGGTCTTCGGATCAAACATCATGGTGATCTTGGCGTTGCCGAACACCGACTTGTCGGAGAGTTGGATGGTGGTGAGGTCGTCTTCTTCCTTGACGGCCTTCACGCGCCCGCCGGAGAGATCGATCCGGTCGTCGAGCAAAAGCTTCAAGGGCGTCTTCGACAGCGGATAGAGGTCGGAGGTGTTCAGCTTCTTGTTGAGGATGACGACCGACTTGCCGTCCGAGATCACCCGGAAATTCGACGATCCGTCATAGTTGAAACGGATTTTGCCGGGACGTTCGAGGAAGAACTTGCCGCCGGTCTGCTCGCCCTTCGGGCCGAACTGCACGAATTCGCCGCTCATCGATTTGACCGAGGAAAAATGGTCGGCGATCTTTTGCGCCGCCGGCGGAACGGCGGCCTGAGCCAAGGCCAGAAGTTGGAAGCCCGGCACGACATTGATGGCGGCGGCGCCCGCAAGCACCAGGCCAAGGCCGAGCAGCTGTCGGCGGGTCGGAGCGAAATCTGTCTGGGTCTTCATGCCGTTCACTTC
>NZ_RZSR01001065.1:0-1905 GCF_004023265.1 Mesorhizobium sp. M1A.F.Ca.IN.020.06.1.1 | reverse complement strand
CTTTATGGGCTGAATGCTCCCGCCAAGGGCCATGGTGAAGGCTGGGTGTCTGCTGTGACATACTCTCCGAGTCTCAAAAAAAATATCGCGTTGGCCCTTCTGTCGCGGGGACCGCAGCGCTTCGGCGAGACGATCCAGGTCGTCGATTTCGTTGGCAATCAAAGAATGGAAGCTAAAGTGGTCTCCCATCATTTCTTCGACCCTGAAGGACATCGCCAGAATGGCTAGCAGGCTTGAGTTGCCCGTCGGTGGCGCAACCAGTCACGACCGGGATGTCACGATCAATGAAATAGAACTGGGGTATCTGACGCAGCTCGCAGGCTGGGGAAAGTTCGACGAAAGGGCGAATGAAGCTCTTCGAGCAAAAGGCCTCGCGCTGCCAGATGGCTACCGTTTATCGGTGCACCGTGGGTCGACGACAGTTTGGCGTATCGCGCCTGATCGGGTGCTGGTTCGGTCGGACACCGCTCTTAGCTTTGAAAGCGCGACAGATCTTGCAGTGCTGGATTTGTCTGACTCGCGTGTATGTTTGATGCTGGAAGGGCCGGGCGCTAGCGGGCTTCTCAGTCGCGTCGCTTCTCTGGATTTCTCCGATATGGCTTTTGACATTGGCTCGTTCGCCCAGACGGCTATCCACCATGTCAGTGTCCTGATCGACCATCCCGGCCCCGATCAGTTCGCAATCCTCATCCCAACGACCTATGCGACGTCACTCACCAGTTACTTCGCAGATCATCTCATAGGCAGGGAGGCGACCAAGTCAGGAAATGGTTAAATTAGCGAAAGAGCGACACTCCGATGGTCTTGTATCTGTCCTTTCTGCAATTAACCTCTCATTGCCTCCAAACGAGCACTGCCTGCGATCTCATGGAACGCAATCCGCTGAGCTCCGACCCAGCTCGATGCGTAGATGTGGAAGGTTCAGCACCGAGCGATCCCCGCCATTGTGCGCCTATAGCTAATACAGCTGGCATCAGATCAGCCTCGCTCCGTCCCCCGTCAAAGTATAAGTGGATCGCCTGTCCAGCTCGATCTCCATCTGACCTGGCTCTCTTCGACCTTCTTGATACGGGTGAGTAACACTGGCTTGGGGACATTCAATGATTGACCACCCTAGAGTCTCGCTCTACCACCTTCGAGAGCTACCTCGACGGCTCGGCGAGCGCCTAACGTTTCAGCTCACGAGAGATATGTTTGACCATCATCTCGATCGCAACGTCTGCCAGTATTCAACGACTGCAATCGGGCCACCATTAACAAGTTGGAGGGTAAAATATTGGCAACTCCTAATCTCATCGAAAGTGACAAACTTGACGCAGCCTATGTAGACGCGATTCGCGACGGGCTGAGTGACTACAATCAACGCAAGATCGGCCTGCCTGGCGGCGTGCCGCTGGTGATCGCGGCTGAAGACCCTGAATCGGGTACAATTGTGGGTGGTCTGATCGGATCGACAGTTCACGCGGTTCTTTATGTGGAACAGCTCTTCATCGACGATGCTCACCGTGGCACAGGCCTTGGTGCGCGGGTCCTTGCCGCCGGCGAGGAAGCCGCACGCCGGCGTGGGTGTCGTACTGCTGTGCTTTGGACAGCCACGTTTCAGGCGCCCGCGTTCTACGAGCGTCGAGGCTGGGAAGCATTTGGCGAAGTGGAATGTGCACCTCCCGGCGAGAAGGTAATTTTCCTGCGTCGATGCCTTTGATCATAGGCAATACGGCCTCTCAGTAGGCGTACGTCGCATTTTACCGATAGGCGCCGCAGACGATCAACTTTCGGAGATGGCTTGGTGTCATCGCCGGTCGAGGTGATATCGATCACGCGCGCATCGATCTGACTACAAAGCTCACACCGCCTGTGGCAGTCGGATCCTTGAGCGACAACCAAGAGGGCCTCAGGCACATATAT
>NZ_RZSR01001064.1:0-1907 GCF_004023265.1 Mesorhizobium sp. M1A.F.Ca.IN.020.06.1.1 | reverse complement strand
CATTCGGCAAGCGACGGAACGTGGTAGGGTTCGGCAGGTGCCTCGGCGGGTTTCTTGCTCAAAAGGGCCATTACTTGGTGTCTCCAAAAAGGTGCTTCGCGGCAAGCGCAATCGCGCCCGCCGGGATGGTTGTGGCGCGCCGTTGCTTACTGCCGGACCAATGACCGGCGAGCGTGCCGGCAGGCTGAAAGCGGACCACGCCATCGCGAGTGTGAAAGGTGACTTCCGGCCAGTTTTCGCACACCTCGACAGCCGTTACCGGCGAAGTGTCAGGTGACCACACCAGGTCATGCAGAAAGTCGAACGCGGTCCGCTGTGCGGGCCGTATGACTTCAGGCATCACGTCAAGGTTGACGCCGTCTGGAACGCAGGACGCCAGCTTGGCCGTAACATCGGCCACAGAGCGCAGCGGCGCGCCAGAGGCCACCGCCAGTAGCAACAGCGCAAAGTCGGCTTGCGTGATTTCCACGGCCACGCCCGGCGCACCGGGCTCAATTAGGCGTTCTTCGGTGAGGCGACGCGCAACGGTGCGCGCTTTGGCAGCTTTGAAGCCGCAATAGCTCAAAGCCGCCACGGAGGCGGCAAGGTTAGGCATTTGTTTTGTCCTTTGGAAAAGCGCGCGAATTGCGCGTGTTGGCTTAAATGAGAGAGCCCGATCGCGTTAGGGCGACCGGGCTGAAAGGCCCGCCTGACCTCTTGGCCAATGACGGGGTGCGGCGACCGCGTGGGGCGGTTCCCGCGTGCGCTACCGACAGAGGGGCGGCCGCGCAAAATTGTCGGTGGATGCTGCCCGAAGGTGCGTCCACCGTCAGGGACAAGCCCTGAAAACTAAAAAGGGGCAGCCGAAGCCGCCCCGCGTGTCTCTCTCCCCCTCCCCGTTGGGGTTTGAAGTTGGGTATACCCTACGCCGCGCTGCGCCTGGCAGGCTTTTGCCAAAACTCATCCAGACACTGCAGCCCGAGAAAGACGAGAGCTCGGCCAGCACCCTTTGCACCGGCTTGGTTGCCAACTCCATGTGCGCGTCCGATGCTCTCGAGCGTCTCGCCGCCAACACATGCCGCCTCGAAGGCCTCCCGCAACCATCCTAGTGCCGCCTGCGCCGCAGCCAGCTCGCGGCGGCTGTCGATCGCATGCAGGAGCGGCCAGTCGCCGTTCCATTGGCGCGGCATAGGCTTCGCTTTCCGCTTGGTTTTATCTGGATCCGCCGCGACCGTGCGCGCTGCGGGGGTGTCAAGCCGCGCCTTCTTGCCGGTCACCTTCTTCGGTCCTTTGTCCACCAAGTCACCGGTCGACTCATCTAGGCGCATGTCGGCCATGATGTAGATGTTATCGGCCAGGTCTTTTCCGACAAGTTCGACAGGCCGGTTGGCTGCGTCGTGCATACCACGGTATCGCTCGGCCAAAGCCAGGCAGTGATCATTGTTTTCGGCTCGCAGCAGCCTACCTAGCGGCCAATCCTTGTTATCGTTGGCGTACTGGCCGCTGTACCGCATTGATGTTAGGCGCGCGGTCTGTGCCTTTTGCCGCCATTGTAAGGGCGGGCCGTCCGTGCCGTATCGAAAGTACAGCTGACCACGGGGCGCACGAACGCTACTGCCTCGCCACTCTCCATCGCCGCGCGTGTCAAAAAGCCGTGGCATTTCTTGTGCTGTGTCAAACACCGCGACGTCATTGGCCGCAGCGCGACCGTCCAGAGATTCCATGTTGATTGCTCTGTTCCCAGAGGCTGCCCCACGCAGCCGTTTCGTATGCCGGCATTGCCGGCGAGCTTTGCCGCTTGTGGCCTGTTATCTAGGGTCGAGCGACCCAGTGCGCACTAAATGTAGGGTTCAGGCGCCATTTTTTCCATCGGGCTTTATCCCCAGAAAGCTCGTGCGTGGTACACGAAACGGTCCACTGCCCTTGAC
>NZ_RZSR01001063.1:0-1913 GCF_004023265.1 Mesorhizobium sp. M1A.F.Ca.IN.020.06.1.1 | reverse complement strand
GGCTTCGAGCGCATGGTGGCGTGGCGCTACCTGCGTTCGCGGCGCAAGGAGACGGTGATCTCGGTCATCGCCTCGATCTCGTTCCTCGGCATCATGCTGGGCGTCGCCACGCTGATCGTCGTCATGGCGGTGATGAACGGTTTTCGCGCCGAGCTGCTCACCCGCATCCTCGGCGTCAACGGCCATCTGATCGTGCAGCCGCTCGATTCGCCGCTGGAGGACTATGCGCAGGTGGCGAGCCGCATCAACGGCGTTGCCGGCGTCAAATACGCCATCCCGCTGATCGACGGGCAGGTGCTGGCGCAAGGCAATGTCGGCGGCGGCACCGGCGCGCTGGTGCGCGGCATTCGCGCCGAGGATCTCAACAAGATCTCGATTGTGTCCAGCAACATCAAGCAGGGCACGCTCGACGGTTTCGACACCGGCGATGGCGTGGCGATCGGCAAGCGCATGGCCGAGAATCTCGGGCTGGTGCTCGGCGACACCATCACGCTGATCTCACCCGAAGGCGACGTTACCCCGCTTGGCACCACGCCCCGCATGAAGGGCTACAAGGTGGCGGCGATTTTCGAGGTCGGCATGTCGGAATATGACAGCTCGATCGTCTACATGCCGTTCTCCGAAGCGCAGCTCTATTTCAATATGGACGGACGGGCGCAGACCATCGAGATCTATGTCGACAATCCCGACAATGTCGATGCGCTGAAGCCGTTGGTCGAGCAGGCTGCGCAGCGGCCGGTCGACCTCGTAGACTGGCGCCAGCGCAACGAGACCTTCTTCTCGGCGCTGCAGGTCGAGCGCAACGTCATGTTCATGATTCTCACGCTGATCGTGCTGGTGGCGGCGCTCAACATCATCTCCGGCCTCATCATGCTGGTGAAGGATAAGGGGCACGACATCGCGATCCTGCGCACCATGGGCGCGTCGCGCGGCGCGATCCTGCGCATTTTCCTGATGACCGGGGCTGCGATCGGGGTGACCGGGACCATCGCCGGCGTGCTGCTCGGCGTCGTCATCTGCCTCAACATCGAATCGATCCGCCAGTTCTTCTCCTGGATGACCGGCAGGATCCTGTTCAATCCCGAGCTCTATTTCCTCAGCCAGTTGCCTGCGAAAATGGACCCGCGCGAGACCACCTATGTCGTCATCATGGCGCTCAGCCTGTCTTTCCTGGCCACGGTATTTCCGGCCTGGCGGGCAGCCCGGCTCGATCCGGTCGAAGCCTTGAGGTACGAGTGATGGCCGAAGCCATTATCGAGCTTAAGGGCGTCGAGCGGCACTATGTCCAGGGGCCGCGCAAGCTGACCATTCTGAACGGCGCTGACTTCTCGCTTAGGCGTGGCGAGATGGTGGCGCTGGTGGCGCCGTCGGGCACCGGCAAGTCGACGCTGCTGCATACGGCGGGGCTGCTCGAGCGGCCGGACGCCGGCGACGTGATCCTCAGCGGCCGCGCCTGTGGCCGGCTGTCGGATGACGAGCGCACGGCTATCCGCCGCAACGATGTCGGCTTCGTCTACCAGTTCCATCATCTGCTGCCGGAGTTCACCGCGCTCGAAAACATCATGATGCCGCAGCTGATCAAGGGGCTCGGCCGCAAGGAGGCATCCGAGCGGGCGGCGCAGCTTCTCGACTACATGCAGATCGGCAAGCGGGCGCAGCACCGGCCGGCCGAGCTATCCGGCGGCGAGCAGCAGCGCGTGGCGATCGCGCGCGCGGTCGCCAATGCGCCGCTGGTGCTGCTGGCCGACGAACCTACCGGCAATCTCGACCCGGCCACCGCCTCCTACGTGTTCGATGCGCTGGAGGCGCTGGTCAGGCAGTCGGGGCTGGCGGCGCTGATCGCCACCCACAATCACGAGCTGGCCTCGCGCATGGACCGGCGGGTGACGCTGGCAGAAGGCAAGGTGGTGCCG
>NZ_RZSR01001062.1:0-1914 GCF_004023265.1 Mesorhizobium sp. M1A.F.Ca.IN.020.06.1.1 | reverse complement strand
CAGGTAACGAACGACTGACCATGGCTTGCGCCGAAACCGCCTTCCATTAGCTGTTCGTGGTAGAGCTTTTGGCCAGACCCTGTTAGAGTCCCGGACCAACAGGGTGGCAACGGCGCGCCGAGCCTGCCGGGGATCTTCCATCGGCAAACGGCGAAGTTTTTTTGGAGCGGAAGTCGCCTGTTCTGAACCGAAAACAGGGACCGGGGGCTCAACCATGGCTGAACGGAACTATACCCGTCAGCTTGCGACAATCATTTCTATCGACGCCGTTGGTTTTTCGCGGCTGATGGGCATCGACGACGAGCGCGCCGTCGCGGCCTTCGAGGAAAGGCGCGATATCATCACCGACAGTTGCGGCGCCTTTGGCGGCCGCACGTTTGGCGTTGCCGGCGACAGCATCATGGCCGAATTCGGCAATCCAATCGAAGCCTTGCGCGCGGCGTTCGATTTCCAGGACCGGATCATGGCGCTCAATGCCTCGGCCGCGGATGAGATGCGCATGCCGTTCCGGGCCGGGATCAACACCGGAGACGTCATCGTCCGCGAGGGCCGCCTCTATGGCGACGACGTCAACATTGCCGCGCGCCTGCAGGAATTCGCTCCACATGACGGTCTAGCCATCTCAGAGACGACCTGGCACCACGTGAAGGACAAGACGGCCGCGGTTTTCACCGACCTTGGCGAGTTCATGCTCAAGAACATCGCCCTGCCTGTACGTGTGCTGATCGCCGGACGCGGCGGCAACGGCGCGGCGATTGCTGCGCCCCTGGCCGCCATCCCTACCGCTCCCGTCCATGACAGACTCGCATCGAAGGGCCCGCCGGCAATCGCGGTGCTGCCGTTTCACGGCAGCAACGGAGGCGAGCCTGACGTCGGCTACATGGCCGACGGCATTGCGGAAGACATCATCTACGGCCTGTCCAACACCCGCTGGCTCTCGGTGATCGCGAAGGGCTCCAGCTTCCAGTTTCGCGACGACCAGCTCGGAACCAGGCTCATCGGCAATGCGCTTGGCGCGCGCTACATCGTCGGCGGCACGCTGGCGCGCCACAGCGGGCAGATACGCCTCAACGCCTCGCTGACCGACACGTCGAACGGGCGCCTGGTCTGGTCGCAGCGCTTCGACCGCGACCTCATCGACATCTTCAGGCTGCGCGACCAGATCGGCAGCGAGATCGTTTCGATCCTCGACAAGGAGGTCGACCGAGCCGAGCAGGTGCGCACCTTCCAGGTGCCGTGGGAAAGCCTCGAGACCTGGCAGCTGGTGCGGCGGGGCCGCTGGCACATGAACAGGCGCACGCGCAAAGACACCGAGATCGCGCTCGAATTCTTCGAGAAGGCTTACCAAGAAGATCCGAATTCCAGCGCCGTGCTGAACGAGCTGGCATGGTGGTATTTCTGGCGGGCATGGCTGCGCTTCGGCGACAGCGACGACCTGGCCAAGGTCGAAGAATTTGCGCGCAAGTCGCTCTTGATGGACAGCCTCGACGCGCGGCCGCACGCCTATCTCGGGGCTGCCGACATCATGCGCGGCCAGCCGGCATCTGCGGCGGAGCATCTGGCCGAGGCGATCCACATCAATCCGAGCTTTGCCTTCGCCCGCTCGGCAATGGGCAGCGCGCGGCTGCTGCTTGGCGATGCCGCCGGCGCGATCCCGTCCTTCCTGGATACCGAGCGGCTGAGCCCGTTCGACCTCTACCGCTTTCACAATCTGGGCGAGCTGGCTGCCGCATACTGTTTGGTCGAGGACTGGCCGGCCGCAATTGCGGTTGCCGATCGCTCGCTCAACCTTTCGCCGGGCTATTTCTACGCCAGGTTCCTCAAAATCGGCGCCTTGATGCGGAGCGGCCGTCTTGAGGAGGCCGAACGCGAACGCGCCATTCTGGCAACCAGGCATCCCGATTTTTCTGAGCA
>NZ_RZSR01000105.1:0-9779 GCF_004023265.1 Mesorhizobium sp. M1A.F.Ca.IN.020.06.1.1 | reverse complement strand
TTGCCGGCCAATGCGTCGGCCTGGGCTCGCTCTTCAAGGTCCATTTCACGTCGCATCCCGTCACGGATTACCGCTCCGTCTATCCCGGCCAGGCCGAACGCAGGAAGCTCGATGCCTTCCACAAGGGCTTGCTTGGCCGCGGCGTCTTGTCGGCCAGCTATGGCCTGTTCGCGCTGTCGACACCGATGACCGAGGCGGACGCCCGCGCCATTCTGCAGGCGATCGACGAGACCCTGGGCGAGATCGCTCGCCAGTCCTGAGACAGGCCGACAGGAGGATCACGGATGACAGCTTCTCCTCATGTGGTGGTGATCGGCGCCGGCACGTTGGGTTTGTGCTCGGCCCTCCACCTTGTCGAACAGGGCGCGCGCGTAACCGTGCTCGAAGGCCAGTCGATCGCCTCCGGATCGAGCGGCAGGTCGGTTGGCGTGGTCGGATCGCAATTTACCGATCCGTTCGAGATCATGCTTCGCGTTCATGCGCTGCGCCGCTTCCGCCAATGGGAGAGCCAGGGGCTTGGCTTCAACCATATCGGCTACCTGCGGCTGGCGCGCACGCAGAAGCAGATGGAGCTGTTTGCAAAGTCGGTGGAACTTCAGGAAGCGGCCGGCCTGCGCTCGCGACTCTATCGTGCGAACGAACTCGCGGAACTCGTGCCGCACATCGACCCGGATGGCCTGGAGGGTGGGCTGTTCGGGCCCGACAATGGCTTCCTCGACCCTCACGAGATGTGCACTTTCCTGGCGCAGGCGGTCCGCACCCAGGGCGGCGAAATCCGTCAGTATCGCAAGCTGCTCGGGGTAAGGCGGCGAGCGCGCAGCTACACGCTGGAGACCAGCGGCGATCCGATCGATTGCGATGTCGTGGTCAATGCGGCAGGAGCCTGGGCGCCTCAGGTCGCCGAACTCTTCGGCCAGCGTCTGCACATTTGGCCCGAGCGTCACGAGGCGGTCGTCATCCATCTCGACGAGCCGCTCGGCTACACGATGCCGATGGTCATGGACCTGGTGAACGGCGAAGGCAGCGGCCTCAATTTCCGCCATGAGAAAAGCACCGAACTGATCGCCGAGATCCACAAGGTGGACTCGCTCGCGCCGGAGGATCCCGACAATTACAACGACCAGTGCGACGAACGATCGAAGGTCAGACTGGCGGAGCTTCTCCTCGAGCGGCTGCCGGACCTGCCGGGCGCGCGGCTTGGCCGGGGCTGGGCCGGCCTTTACCCCGTGACCGCCGACCATCGCCCCTTCGTCGGCCCGATCGATGCTTCCGAGCCGACATTGGTGACCGCCGCCGGCGCCGGCGGCTACGGCATCCAGCTGGCCCCGGTGATCGGGCAGATCGCGGCCGACTGGGTTCTTCACGGCGCCCCGGTTTCCGCGCCCGGCACCGAGAGCCTGCTGCCGTCGGCAGCGCGAAACATTGCTCTTAGGTGATTGAGCGATGGAGCTTGGCGGGATGTCGAAGTCCGTGTCACGCGCCTAGGAGCGCGCCGGCATTCTGCAGGCTCGAAACACTTCTTGGGCCGTCGGCGCTTCGCGCGGAACCATCGGATCGAGAGCAGGTTGGTTGTGCATCTCAGTTTGAGAGACAGTCACAGCTCAAGGGAGAACCCGATGAAACTTCCGTACAGAACCACAGCCGCCGCTGCTGCCTTGCTTTTCATGAGCTTCCCGGTCCTTGCCCAGACAAGTGCTGCGCCGGAGCCCACGCCCATTCCGCAGAAGCCCGGACCGACCGCGACACCGGAAACCAACGCCCAACCCGCAGGTCCGACGCGCGAGGTGATCCGCCAGATGATCGACGACGCGCTCCAGGAGAAGCTGCAGGAAGATCGTTCGGCTGAACAGGGACCCCGGCATGGCGGACGTTGGCACCGCGAAGACAGACAAGCGCGGCGCGACGGCGACAGAATGGCTGGCAGACCTGATCGGATGGGACCGCGCATGATGCACCGCGCCCGTATGCAGGTCATGTTCGCGATAGTGGATGCCGACGGCGACGGCGCACTGTCGCAGGGCGAAGTTCAGGATATCGTCGGCAGGATCTTCAACGCCGCCGACGAGGATGGCGACGGCAGCCTCGACCTGGACGAGCTGCAGTCGTTCATGCATGGCTCCGGTGGCGGGCGCATGCGGTAGCGGCGCCGAAGCACATCCAGCCAGAGCGAGGCATCTTGGCCGCCGCTGTCCATGGAAGCGCATATATGTGACGGCCCGGGATTGAGATATATTGCCGCCATCCTTGGGCGCTGACGTTCTTTGAACGGGGGCATGACATGCAGGCGGTGCCGATAGCTCATCCGGCCGAACAGTCCGCCGCCGCCTCGATACCTTCGCTCTCCGGCTATCCGGCCGCGGTGCTGTGCTGGCTGCTGTCGGCCGGCGTCTATATCGCGGCAAAATGGGTGGCGCCGGAAATGCCGCCCTGGGGACTCTGCTTCTGGCGGCTTGCGCTCGCCTGCGCCATCCTGCTGCCGATCGTGCATCGCCATCACGGCGCGATGATCGCGCTTCTCAAATCCCGGCCGCTGGAGATCGCCGCCGTCGGAGCGATCGGCCTGACGCTCTGCCAGGGCATGATCTACCGCGGCCTCGCCGACACCGACGCGACCACCGCCGGCATCATCATGGCGCTGTCTCCGGTCATGACGATGGTGCTCGCGCGTTTCGTGCTCGGCGAGCCGCTCGGGCTTTGGCAGGCGCTCGGCGCGGTGGTTGCGCTCGCCGGCATGCTGGTGATCGTCGCGCATGGCGACCTGGCGGCGCTGCTTCAGCTACAGTTCAACCTGGGCGAATTGTGGATCGTCGGCAGCGCGTTCTGCTGGGCGCTCTACACCGTGCTGGTGCGCCGGTCCAAATTCGGCATCGAGCTGTTGCCGCTGGTGGTGCTCCTGCTCGGCGCCGGCGCGCTCGTCGCCCTGCCTTTCCATCTGTGGGAACTGGTCAACGACGAACGCTCCGCCTTGAACGCCCATGGCTGGCTCGCGCTCGCCTATCTGGCGGGCCCGGGCGGCGCCCTGATGTACTATCTCTACAATCGCAGCGTGGCGACGCTCGGCGCCAGCCGGGCGAGCATGCTCCTCTATCTGCAGACGATGTTCGTCGCCATCCTCGCCTATCTGCTGCTCGGCGAGAGCCTGCATGACTACGATCTCCTCGGCGCCGCCTTCATCGTCGCCGGCATCGTGCTTGCCACGATGTTGAAGCCGCATGCGGCTCGCGTCGCGTAGCCCGGTGATGGCAAGTGCAAGGAGAGTTTACCGCATCGGCGCGGTCGATCGCCCATGCCCGATGTCCTTCGGGGTTCGAATGACACGGTCTGTCGACACCCTGACACGGGAGCGGCCCGGAGCCCTTGTGGGTTTGGTGGCGAAAGGCAAGGGCCACCGGGCCTAACCGGCGGGGACCTAGTACGGGGACTTCGCTAAGAGGGCACCGGCTGATAGAAATATGCGCTAATGCTAATACAATTGAAACGCATCCCTAAGGACGATGGCCAGACTGGCCAGCTTAGGTAAATATCGGCCGTGCGCTTCGCATGCTCGGCCATTCGGACGACCGAGGCCACGACAAGGCAGCGAAGCAAGCGCCTACCTGATCTGGAATCCGTGGGCCAACGGATCGCGGTCGTCCACAAAGATCGTATTGTGGCCAATAATTTGCGCCCATCCGCCGACGCTTGGCCGAATGCCTTTGAAAGGGCCAACGTCAACCTCCGCCTCGACACGGCCCTCGAAGACAGTGCCGATCAGGCTTTCCTGGCGGAAGCTGTCGCCGACTTTCAGGCGGCCCTTGCCGCGAAGTTGCGCCATGCGCGCCGACCGGATGGATCGGTGGCACAATGACAGCCCGGACGGCGATCTTGTCTGAATGAGCCTCGGATAACGCAAGGGAGAGGTCCGCAAAAGCATGGCCAAGAAGTTTGCGTTTCTCCTGGTGCGCGATTTCACTTTGTCGCCGCTGTCGCTTTTCATCGACACGCTGCGTTTGGCCGGCGACGAGGGCGATCGCAGCCGCAGGGTGGAGTTCGACTGGCAGATCGTCGGCGAGCGCGGCCTGCCGATCCGGGCGAGCTGCGGCGTCGAATTGCTGCCGACCAAGGCGATCGGCAATCCGGAGGATTTCGACAACGTCGTCGTGGTTGGAGGTCTGCTCGACACCAACCGCAATCTCAGCGCTGAAAAGGAGGCCTTCCTTCTGCGGGCCGCCGACAAGGGCGTGCCGATAACCGCGCTGTGCACGGGAAGCTTCGTGCTGGCCCGCTATGGCTTGCTGGACGGCTACAGTGCCGCCGTCAGCTGGTTCCACATCAAGGATTTTCGCGCCGAATTCCCCGATGTGAATGCGCATGCCGACAGCCTCTATTCCGTCGACCGCGGCCGCGCGACATGCGCCGGCGGCACCGGCGCGGCAGACCTTGCCGGTTATTTCGTGTCGCAATTCATCGGTCAGAAGGCGGCGGAAAAGGCCGCCAAGATCCTCGTGCTCGATCGCATCCGCAACATCCGGGACGTGCAGCCCGTCGGCGATCTGTTTCCCGAAGCGTCGAGCCGTGCGGTGAAACGGGCCTTGCTGCTGATGGAAAGCAGCCTGCAGGAAAAGATATCGGTCACCGAGATCGCAAGCCGGTTGAATTGCTCCCGGCGCCAGCTCGAGCGTCTTTTCGCGACCGAGCTGGGCACGAGCCCGATGGCCGCGTACCTGGCGCTCAGGGTTCACTACGCCAAGTCGCTGCTGGAAGGCAGCGACCTGCAGATAGGCGACATCGCCTACAGGTGCGGCTTCGAAAATGCCGGGCACTTCAGCCGGGTATTCCGCCAGCACACCGGCATCACGCCGACCAACCTCAGGCATCCAGGCCGCTTGGCTGCTCAAGCGGCGAAGCAGTGAATTCCTTAAGGCCGATGCGAACAGGGGCTTGGTAGGCTACGAAATCCGCTGCCCGTTCTCGTCCAGCAAAACACAGCCGCTCGGATCGAACCCGACCTCGATGATCTCGCCCTCCCGGACGATGCGGCCGTTGATCGGCGCGTTGGCGCGGATGCTCGTCTTGCCGCCGAAGTCGATCTCGTAAATGGCGCTGCCGCCGAGATAGGAGGTCGAGACGACCCGGCCGGAGAGCCGGTTGCCGCCTGCTGCAGGACCGACCGACAGTTTCTGCGGCCGCACCACCACGGTGATCTTGCTGCCCGGCGCCAGCGGCCGCGGCGACATCACGTTGACCGTCTGGCCAGCGGCAAGCGTCACCGCTATCTGCCCGTCAGATCTGCTGACGGTGCCGGCAAGCATGTTGGCCTTGCCGAGGAAGTCGGCGACGAAGGCGGTGGCGGGCCGCTCATAGACTTCCTCCGGCGTGCCGATCTGCTCGACCGAGCCGGCGTTCATCACCACGATGCGGTCCGACATGGAGAGCGCTTCTTCCTGGTCGTGGGTGACGAAGATGGCGGTGATGCCGGTTGCCTTCTGGATCTTCTTGATCTCGACGCGCATCTCCTCGCGCATGTTGGCGTCGAGCGCCGACAGCGGCTCGTCGAGCAGCAGCACCTGCGGTTCGAAGACGATGGCCCGCGCCAGCGCGATGCGCTGCTGCTGCCCGCCCGACAATTGTGAGGGCAGCTTCTTCTCGCTGCCCGGCAGCCGCACCATGTCGAGCGCCCGGCCGACCCTGCGCGCGATCTCGGGCTTCGGCACGTTGCGATACTTCAGGCCGAAGGCGACATTGTCGAACACGCTCTTGTGCGGGAACAGCGCGTAGCTCTGGAACACCAGGCCGATGTTGCGCTTGTAGATCGGCACGTCGTCGACCCGCCGCCCATCGATCATGATCTGGCCGCCCGAAATGTCGACCAGCCCGGCGATGGAGCGCAGGATCGTCGTCTTGCCGCAGCCCGACGGCCCGAGCAGGGTGACGAAACTGCCCTTGCGGATCGACAGCGAGAAGTCGCGCACCGCGACGAACTTGCCATAGGCGATGTCGATGTCGCGGAACTCGACCGCTTGCTGCTCCGCACTCATGTTGGGAGCTGTGCCGGGTGCCCCGGCCGAGACCGGCCGGGGGCTGAGTGACGCTTCGCTTCTGTCAGGCACCTTTCGCGATCCTGTCCCACTGCTTGGTCCAGGCGTCCTCGTTGGTCGCCCAGTAGACCGGATCGGCGAAGGTCAGCGCCTTCATCGAGCCGGTCTTGTCGAAAGCCGGCAGCTTCTCGATCTTCTCGGTTAGCTTCACCTTGGTCGGGTCGAGCGACGGCGGGTAGCTCTGGCCCTCGGCCACCGCGATCGAGGTCGCCGGATCGAGCATGAAGTTGATCAGCTCTTCGCATTCGGTCATCGGCGAGCCTTTCAGGATCAGCATGTCCTCCATCCAGGCATAGGAGCCCGCCGGATCGAGATAGCCGATCGGATGGCCCTGATCCTGCAGGGCGGCGACGCGGCCCGACCAGGCGTCGGTCACCACGATCTCGCCCTTGGACAACAGGTCCATCAGTTCCGCGCCGGAGCTCCAGAATTTCTTGGCGAGGTCGCGCGTCTCGCGCACCTTGGCCCAGATCGTATCCATGTCTGTGATGTTGTTGGGATCCTGTCCGGTGGCCAAAGCCGCGTACCAGACGCGGGTGGTCATGTCGGCATAGCCGCCGACCTTGCCGGCGTATTTCTTGTCGAGCAGCAGGCCGGCACCCTTTTCCTTCGCCTCCTCGGGCGAGATCACCTTGGTGTTGTAGGCGATGCCGGTGGTGCCGTAGTCGTAGGGCACCGCCGAGAGCTTTGGCGTCAGCTTGCGGAACGGCTCGATCATCGGCTGCAGCACATTCGCCATGTTGGGAATGTTGGCCTCGTTGATCTCCGAGTTCATGCCGGCATTGACGTATTTGATGTAGTAGTTGACGCCGGACGAATGCACGATCTGGAAGTCGCCTGGCTTCGCCGTCTTGATCTTGGTGATGATCTCGTTCTCGTCGCCGAACGTGCCCTGGACCACCTTGATCTTGGTCTTGGCTGTGTAGGGCTGGAAGGCGTATTTGTCGATCGCCTCCTGCACGGTTCCGCCCCAGCCGTCGAAGCGCACCTGCTCGACCGCGGCGAGCGCGCGGCTCATCCACGGCATGGAGAGGCCCGCCGAGGCCGCGGCGGCGGCGGTCAGGCTCAGAAAGGTGCGGCGGCTCAAATCGCCGTTCACGTAGCGGTCATGCAGCCGTTCCAGCCGTTTGGTGGTGGATAGTTTCATTTTGCTTCCTCCTTTGGTTCGCCTCGTCTTCTCAATTTTGTCAGGCTTTGCATGAGAATGCCGCCAATCAGCGGGATGCCGACGGTCACCAGGATCATGACCGTGCCCAGCGCATTGATCTCCGGGCTGATCGAAATCTTCAGCATCGAAAGGATTTGTGTAGGCATGGTCTCGACGCCGGCCGGCCGCCAGAACAGGCTGGCCGAGGTGTTGTCGAACGAGATGGTGAAGGCGAGCAGCGCGCCGGCAACGACCGCCGGGATGAGCAGCGGCAGCGTGATCTCGCGGAAGGACGAGAAGCGCGAGGCGCCGAGCGAAAGCGCGGCCTCCTCATAGACGCGCCGGATGCCCACCATGCGCGCCTGGGTGATCAGCACCACATAGGGCACGGCGAGCAGAATATGGCCGAGCACCAGGAGGAGCAACGTTCGCGGCTGGTCGACCGCCTTGATCAGCACCAGGAGGCCGACGCCCAGAATGGTTTCGGGCACCAGCGCCGGCAGGATCACCAGCGTGCTCAGCGTCTGCTTGCCGGGGAACTCGAAACGCACCAGCGCGAACGAGGTGACGACGCCGATCGCCGTGGTGGCGGCCGCAGTGACCAGGGCGATCCACAGCGACGTTCGGAACGCGGCCAGCACCGCCTCATTGGCCATCAGCTTGCCGTACCATTGCAGCGAAAAGCCGGTCATCGGGAAGCCGCCGAACATCGAGGCGTTGAACGACAGGATGACGGTCGCCGCAATCGGCGCGAACATGAAGATGTAGACGCAGAGCGTGACGAAGCCAGTCAGCCGCCAGGCCCATCTGCCTTCCTCTTTCCGGCGTGCAGGCTTCATCCGCCCAATCCCCTCATCCTCCAAGGCCTTTGACGATCTGCGACATGCCCATGTAGCGGGTGTAGATGGCGGCGAAGAAACCGAGCACGACGAACAGCACGATCGAAAGCGTGGCGCCCATCGGCCAGTTCAGCTCGCTCATGATGGTGTCGTAGATCAGATTGCCGAACAGCGCGTCGCGGCCCGAGCCCAGAAGCTGCGGCGTCACATAGCTGCCGGCGGCAAGCACGAAGCAGAGCAGCAGGCCGGCCGCGAGGCCGGGCAGCGAAAGCGGCAGCGTCACCTCGCGAAACGCCTGCGCACTGGTGCAGCCCATCGAGCGGGCTGCCGCAATCAGCGTGCGGTCGATGCTTTCCAGGCTGACATAGACGTTGAGGATCATGTAGGGCAGCAGGAAATGCAGCAGCCCCATGATCACCGCGCCCTCGGTGTAGAGCATCGGCAGCGGCTCGCTGACAATGCCCAACTTTATGAGCGCCACGTTGATGACGCCCTGTTCGCCGAGAATGTTGATCCAGGAAAAGGTGCGGATGGTGAAGCTGATCCAGAACGGCACGATGAGCAGGAGAAGCAGCAGCCACTTGTGCCTGAAGCTCGTCGCCCAGATGAAATAGGCCGGAAAATAGCCGAGCACGCCGCAGAGCAGCGCGGTGATGGCGCCGACCCGCAGCGTCTTCAACAGGAAGCCGTGATAGTAGCTGTCGGTGAGGAATTCGTGCCAGTTCGCGGTTGTCAGCGCGCTGGTTTCCACGCCGGCGGTGACGAAGGTGAAGAAGGTGTAGACCGACATCACGGCGATCGGCAGCACCAGGAAGAAGATCAAGAGCAGCAGCACCGGCGCGATAAGCATCCAGGCCAGCCGTGGATCATACAAGGTCCATCGATTTTTCATGCGCACCCGAAGGTCCGCGCTTTCTTTGAAGCGCTTCTGTTCCCGCAGCTCAGATTGGGTGATTGGGAGCGCGATGTCTACAGGCGGCGATTGAGCCAGAGAGCCTCCGACTGTTGGCGATCGCGTCGTGCCGTGCCTCCACGCAAACAGTCCAGGCAAGCAAGGGAAAGGGCCCGACATCGGGCCCTTCCCATTCTACCGGACACTCGGTGCGGCTGGATCAGGTAGCGCCAATTGGCGGAGGGAATGACCGCTTTGACCGCCCCTTATTTCAGCCCAATGGTCATGCCGCTGAGATCGGCATTGATCTGCAGGCCTACCTGCCGGCCTGTGAGCTGGAGTTCGGCGCCCTTGTCGTTGGTCATCACGATCACCTGAGCGCCTCTGCCGAGCGCGCCGCCGCCGCCCGCTGCGCCGTACACTCCCGCCACGTCGCGGGCGCGGCGAATGTGGCGCACTGTGCCTTTGAAATAGGTCTTGGAAGCCCCGAAGGCGAGGCCGCCCGAGATGCCCCCGATCGAGATGGGATAGTTGCGACCACGGAAGGTCAGCGTCCCTTCGCCGCCGGCGCCGCCGATGAAGAAGGCCGCCTTATAGATGGAGAAGCGGATCGTGCCGCTGTCGGCGTGAGCAGCGCTGGCAAAGCTCACGCCGACAGCGGCGATGACCGCAATCGCGGCTGAACGAATTCTGGACATGGTGAGACTCCTCGAAAGCGCCGATTGCCCAACCGGCAGGGCACGTCAGCGTTGTATGAAACGATAGCTGAACAGTCTCGCAGGTCTTTTGGTTCCAAGGCTGGCGGATTGAATCCGGTTGCGAGA
>NZ_RZSR01001061.1:0-1917 GCF_004023265.1 Mesorhizobium sp. M1A.F.Ca.IN.020.06.1.1 | reverse complement strand
CGGCAGCGCCGCATTGGCGCCGGAGAGCGACAGCGCGATGTCGCCATGCAGGCCGGCATAGTCGGGGTCACCGAGCGGGCCGATCGTCGACAGCCCATCCAGCGCGCCGCGCAATATGATGACGATCAGGCGCGGATCGCGATGGTCGGCGGCGCGGGCGAAGCGTGGCAGACAGGCCCAGGCAAACAGCGCGCCGCCTGTCGTCAGCACGGCGCGCCGAGATGGATTCGGCGTTTCACAAAGAAGACTCATGCCGCTTCTCCATTGTTCACCGGCGTTGGAATTCCGGCGCCATCAGCAGCAGCGCCAGGCCTTGCTGTTTGGACTCGGCGCGCGCGATCGCTTGGCGCGTCTCGGCCGAGGCGGAGGCGCCGATTACGGCGGAAAGCATGTCATCGGGATTGCCGATGTCGCTGGCCTGACGAGCCGCTTGCCAGGCGATGTCGAGGCGCGTCTTGAGGCCTTCGGCGGACGCCCAGCTATCCGTCCGGTCGGAAAAGCCGTTCGGCCCGGGCGGTTGCCAGAGCGGCTCGCCCAGCGCCCTTAGCCAGCGCAGCGTTCGTTGCGGCTCTTTCCCGGTGGTGGAGCCAATCGCCCGCCGGACCGCTACGGCATAGTCCAACGGCGAGCGCAATTTTGTCAGGGGCAGCGACCAGGCTTCAGGCAGATCGACCAGTGCAAGCGCGAGCGCGCGCAGGTCGCCGTCCGTCTTGGTGAAGATCTCGGCAAGGCGGTCGACTACAGCCGCCGGCGGATCGTCGGCAATGAAATGGCGGGCAAGCTTGGTAGCGATGTGGCGCGCGGTCGCCGGCTGGCGGGCGATGTCGTTGAGCGCGGCCTCGGCCTGGCCCATGCCGCCGGCCGGGTAGGTCTTGCCGAGCAGCACCGCCTCGCCAGGCTGATGCGCATTGGCGTCGAACACAAATGTGCCGGGCTCGCCCAGGCGGCCCTTCCGTCCGGCCATCGTCCAGCCGGTGAGCGCTCCCGCGAAACTCGTGACATCCGCCTGGCTATAGCCGCCGTCGACGCCCAGTGTGTGCAATTCCAGGATCTCGCGGGCGAGGTTCTCGTTGAGGCCGCGGCCGCGCCTTTTTCCGGCGCGCGAATCCGGTCCGGTCGATTGTCGGTTGTCGAGGTAGAACAGCATCGCCGGGTGATGCTCGACGGCCAGCAGCATGTCGGCGAAGCGGCCGAGCACGAAGGAGCGGACAGCCTCGCGCTCGAAAGCGCCGGCGCAGGCCCGCACGAGTTGGCCCTTGGCGGTCGAGACGCAGAAATGGTTCGACCAGAAACCGACCAGTCTTTCGACCAAGCCCGGTGCGGCACCGAGCGCCTTGTCGAAACGGGCTTGCGCTTCATCCCGATAGATATCGGCCTCGACCGGCGGCACGCCTGACTTGCGTTTTGCCTCGGCTGAGCCGTCCGAAGTGTCTGCCGCAGGCTGCATGGCGGGCGCTGGCTTCTCCCGCGCTGCCTCGCGCTCCGCGGCGGCAGCCATGCTGGCCTGGATCGCGGCGGTGCTGTCCAACAAGCCGGCATTTTTTGAATCGTCGGCCGAGACAAGCGCGACATCCAACAGCTCGAGCTCGGCCTTCAGATAACCGCGCGCATCGGCCGCAATCTTGCCGAGATCGTCACCAGGTTTCGCGCCAAGCCCGAAGCGGTTGAGCGCGACCAAGGCTGGATCGGGCGGAACGGCATTTGGAACGGATAGAGCCAACACAGCCTCCGTCGGGGACCGACGCAGGTCGCGTCGGCGGCAATATCCACGGTCGAAAGGCCTTATGACGCCGGAGTCGGCATGATGAGGCCGGCAGGGGCTTACCAGCGGCGCCAGTAACGATCGCCGTGCCACGGACGCCAGGCCGGGCCGATATAGACGCTTGGGCCACCCCAGTAGTAATAGCCCGGATAGAT
>NZ_RZSR01001060.1:0-1933 GCF_004023265.1 Mesorhizobium sp. M1A.F.Ca.IN.020.06.1.1 | reverse complement strand
GGCGATCTCAAGGGGGTAACGTCGCGTCTTGCCCATGTCGCTTCGCTCGGCGTCGATGCCGTCTGGCTCTCGCCCTTCTTCAAGTCGCCGATGGCCGACATGGGCTATGACGTGTCGGACTATCGCGATGTCGATCCGATGTTCGGCACACTGGAGGATTTCGACGCGCTGGTCGCCGAGGCGCACCGGCTCGGCCTCAAGCTCATCATCGACCAGGTGATCTCGCATTCGTCCGACAAGCACGAATGGTTTGTCGAGAGCCGCGCCAGCCGCGACAACGCCAAGGCGGACTGGTATGTCTGGGCCGACGCCAAGCCGGATGGCAGTGCGCCCAACAACTGGCAGTCGCTGTTCGGCGGGCCGGCCTGGGAGTGGGACGCCACCCGCCGGCAATACTACATGCACAATTTTCTGGCCGCGCAGCCGGATCTGAATTTCCACAATCCGGAGGTGCAGGATGCGGTGCTTGACACCGTGCGCTTCTGGCTGGAGCGCGGCGTTGACGGGTTCCGGCTGGATACCGTTAACTACTATGTCCACGACCGCTGGCTGCGCGACAACCCGCCGCTGGCTTCAAGCGTCGCCGGCACCAACGTCGCCTCAACCACCTACGCCTTCCAGGAGCATCTCTTCGACAAGACGCGCCCCGAGAATCTCGATTTCCTGAAGCGCTTCCGCGTGTTGCTCGACGAATATCCGGACCGTGCCGCCGTCGGCGAAGTGGGCGATGAGGAGCGCTCGCTGCAGACGCTCGCCGCATACACCTCCGGCGGCGACAAATTGCAGATGTGCTACACCTTCGACCTGCTCGGCCCGCAATTCTCGGCCGCCCATGTGCGCGGCTGCGTCGAGGCGTTCGAGAACGCGGTTGCCGACGGCTGGGTCTGCTGGGCCTTCTCCAACCACGACGTCATGCGCCATGTCAGCCGCTGGACGCAGCCGGGCGAAAATCCTGATGCGGTGGCGAAATTCGCGATCGCGCTGCTGTCCTGCCTGCGCGGCTCGATCTGCCTCTACCAGGGCGAGGAGCTTGGGCTGGAGGAAGCCGAGCTTGCCTATGAGGACCTGCGCGATCCGCTGGGCGTCCGTTTTTGGCCGGGCGTGAAGGGCAGGGACGGCTGCCGCACCCCGATGGTGTGGGAGGCCGGGGCCGAAATTGGTGGCTTCTCCGCGGGCAAGCCCTGGCTGCCGGTACCGCCGTCGCATCGCGCCCGCGCGGTCGATGTGCAGGAGGGCGAGGACGGTTCTGTCCTTGCCGCCTATCGCTCGATGCTGGCCTTGCGCAAGCGCCATCCGGCGCTGATCGCCGGCTCGATCCGGTTCCTAGAGGCTGAGGGCGATGTGCTTGCTTTCATCCGTCAGCACGAAAACGAGAACTTGCTATGCGTCTTCAACTTCGCTGGTGAGCCGGCGAACTGGACGCTGCCGGCCGAGATCAGCGATGTCGAGATAACGGTTCTTGCCGTAGACGTCGCCGGCGTGCTTGGCGGTGTTCTCGGAGAAATTGCGCTGGCGCTGCCGCCTGTAGGGTGCTTCGTCGGGAGAATTGGCTGACGGTCGCTACTGCACCAGCACCGAGCGTCCGCAAGTCGCGCCGGTGACCCGCACATCGGCCTCGCCGACATGCACGCCAAGCACCGCAAGCACATTGTAGACGAGGTTGTCGACCGGCGCGGTGACGCCGTTGAGCAGCGTCGTCACCGCCGGCTTCACCGTGCCGAGCAGGGTGGTCGCGTCGAGACCGAGGCCGAGCGCGTTGACCGTCAGCGACAGGTTGTTCACCAGCGAGGTGGTGAGCGACTGCGTCAGGTTCTTGGTCGACACTGTCTTGATCGCCTTGTTGGCGATCTCGGTGGCGCTGAAGGTCAGGTTCGTCGGCGCCATGCTGGTGACCGAGAAGGCCGACGATCCCTTGATCTGCAGGAGATTGAGG
>NZ_RZSR01001059.1:0-1934 GCF_004023265.1 Mesorhizobium sp. M1A.F.Ca.IN.020.06.1.1 | reverse complement strand
ATAGGGATCGACCGCGGTGACGCCGGAGAGGCTGTTCGCTTTGCCGGCGGCGACCTCGTCATAGCCTTTGATCGAGCCGAAGAAGCCGGCGCCCGGGCTCTGCGTCTTCGGATTGGTGACGCGGTCGAGCGAGTATTTGACGTCGTCGGCCGTCATCTCCCGGCCATTGTGGAACTTCACGCCGTGGCGTAGCTTGAAGGTGAAGGTCTTGCCGTCCGGCGAGATCTCGTAGCTTTCGGCAAGGTCGGGCTTCAGCTTGGTGGTGCCGGGCTCATAGTCCATGAGGCCATCGAACAAGCTCTTGATCATCGACCAGTTCTGCCAGTCGTAGCCGATCGCCGGATCGAGCGTCGCGACATCGTCCTTGTAGGTGATGGTGATGGCGCCGCCCTGCTTGGCGTTAGGGTCGACCGCGTCGTCGGCGCGCGCGCTTGCCATGCCGAGCATCAGCGCAAGCGCCGAGGCCGCCACGGTGGATGCCAGAAATCGTCTCATGTCACTGTTCCCTTTCTCTGGTTGTTGCCTTGTTCATCTGAGTTTAATTCGGGGGTCGATGAAGGGCGCGATGATGTCGGCCAGCAGGTTGCCGAGCACGATGGCGAAGGCCGAGACCAGGGTGACGCCCATGATGATCGGGATGTCGACGCGCTGGATGGCCTGCCAGGCGAGCTGGCCGATGCCGGGCCAGCCGAAGACGCTTTCGACCACCACGATGCCGCCCATGAAGACGCCGATGTCGATGCCGATCATGGCGACCACCGGCAGGATGGCGTTGGGCAGCGCATGGCGGAACAGGATGGCGCCGCGCGCCAGGCCCTTGGCGCGGGCGGTGCGCATATAGTCCTGGCGCAGAACGTCGATCATCGACGAGCGCATCATGCGCGCATACCAGCCGGCGCCGAGTATGCCCATGGTCAGCGAGGGCAGCACAAGATGCCGCCAACTGCCGTAGCCGCCGATCGGGAACCAGCCGAGCCGGACGGCGAAGACATAGAGCAGGAGCAGGCCGACGACGAATTGCGGCGCCGAGACGCCGACGAAGGAGGCGACCATCAAGGTCTGATCGGTGGAGGTGCCGCGCTTGACGGCGGCGATCAGGCCCATGGTAAGGCCGATCGCGAGCTCGCACAGGATGGCGCCGACCATCAGAAGCAGGCTCGCCGGCAGCCGCGAGACGATGAGCTCGGTGACTTCCGAGCGCTGGATGTAGGAGCGGCCGAGATCGCCGCTGAGCAGCCTTGTGAGATAGTGCCAGTACTGGACGATGAAGGGCTGGTCGAGGCCGAGCTGCCTGCGGATGTTTTCAACCGTGTCGGGCGTCGCGCTGCGGCCGGCGATCTGGCGCACTGGATCAGCCGGCAGCAGATAGAGCAGCGCGAAGGTGATCAGCGAGACGCCGAGCAGGATGAGCAGCGACTGGATGAGACGTCGGCCGAGATAGGCGATCATGCCCGCCCCCTCTGCGTCGGGTCGAGGATGTCGCGCAGCGCGTCGCCGATCAGGTTGAAGGCAAGCGCAAGCGCCAGGATCGCGGCGCCGGGGAAGAACACCAGCCAGGGCGCCGCCTGGAAATAGGTCTGGTTCTCGAAGATGATGTTGCCCCAGGAGGCCGTCGGCGGCTGCACGCCGATGCCGAGATAGCTGAGCGTGGCTTCGAGCAGCACCGTGGTCGAGATGCCGAGCGTGCCCCAGACGATGATGGTCGGCAGCAGATGCGGCAGGATATGGCGCAACAGGATGCGCGGCGCGCTCGCCCCTATCGTGCGCTCGGCATCGATGAACTCGCGCTCCGACAGCGACGAGGTTTCGGTGTAGATGACGCGCGCGGTCTGCACCCAGTTGACCAGCGCGATCACCATGGCAACGATCCAAAGGCTCGGCTCGAACACCGCCGCCAGGCAGATGGCGAGAAGCAGTGCCGGGAAGGCCATCAT
>NZ_RZSR01001058.1:0-1944 GCF_004023265.1 Mesorhizobium sp. M1A.F.Ca.IN.020.06.1.1 | reverse complement strand
TCCCTTGACGGCTCCCATGGTGAGGCCGGCGACAAAGTGCTTCTGCATCATGAAGAACATCACGACCGGGGGCAGGGCGACGAAGATCGTGGCCGCCGAGACGATGTTCCAGGCCGATGTCCATTCGCCGCGCAG
Source organism: Mesorhizobium sp. M1A.F.Ca.IN.020.06.1.1 (assembly GCF_004023265.1). Lineage (NCBI taxonomy): Bacteria > Pseudomonadati > Pseudomonadota > Alphaproteobacteria > Hyphomicrobiales > Phyllobacteriaceae > Mesorhizobium > Mesorhizobium sp. M1A.F.Ca.IN.020.06.1.1. The sequence goes on along the minus strand of NZ_RZSR01001058.1, from coordinate 1,809 downwards.
ATTGTTCAAACCTGCGGTAACGGGTTTGACCGCGTCACTCTGGGTAAGGACGATCGCCCAGAAATAGTCGTTCCAGACGAAGGTGAAGGTGAGGATCGCGAGTGCCGCCAGTGCAGGCCGGACCAGCGGAACAACCACGTGGCGCAATGTCTGGAACGGCGAGGCGCCTTCGGCGCGCGCCGCCTGGAACAGTTCGCCCGGGAGAGCGGCGATGAAGTTGCGCATGAAAAGCGTGGCGAAGCCGGTCTGGAAGGCAATGTGGAAAACGATCAGCGCATAGACGGTGTCGTAGAGACCCAGCCTCACCATCAGGTCGCGGACCGGGATCATCATGATCTGCGCCGGCAGGAAATTGCCACCGACGAAGAGGGCGAAGATGAGGTTGGAGCCACGGAACTGGTAGCGCGACAAGACGAAGCCGGTCAGTGTCGACAGGATGAGAACGCCGATGACGGACGGAATGGTGATCAGCAGGCTGTTCAGGAAAAAGCGCAGCATGGCGGTCTGGTCGAAAACCGCCTTGTAGTTGTCGATCAGGCTGAATTTCTGCGGCCAGCCCCAATAGTTGCCGGCCATCAGCTCCTCGTTGGAACGGATCGAGGTCAGCATCACGGCGAGCAGAGGCAGCAGCCACAGGATCACGACCAGGGTTACACCACCTAGATAGAGGGCTCGCTGGATCCTGGCGTTTTCGGGAATGGGGCGCGGGTACATCAGGCGTTGCTCCGCTCGGCCTTGATGAGGCCACTGAGATACCAGGCGATGAAGACGATCATGATCACGAACAGCACGGTGGCGATCGCGGCGCCGTAGCCAAAGCGGTAGGAAAAGATCGACTCCTGATACATCTGGTAGGCGAGCACGGTGGACGAGCCATAGGGGCCGCCACTGGTCATGACCGCGATCATGTCGAAGGAGCGCAGCGCACCGATCACCGTCACCGCGATGGCGATGAAGCCGACCTGCGACAGTTGCGGCAGGACGACATGGCGCAACATGCGCCAGCCGCGCGCACCGTCGACGCGTCCGGCGGCGATCAGATCGTCGTTGAGGCTGTTCAGTCCCGCCAGGAACAGGATCATGCAGAACGCGATCTGTGGCCATAGACCGGCGGCGGCTACCGCGAAGGTGACGAAGGTCTCGTCTGAAAGCAGCGCCGGGGCGGTACCGCCAAAGGCGCCGAAGAGAAGCTGCAGCAACCCGAAGTTTGGATCATAGACCCATCCGAACACGACACCGACGGTGACGGTCGCCAGCACAAGCGGCACGAAGAACAGCGACTTGAGGATGCGCATGCCGCGGATCTGCTGATTCACGATCAGCGCAAGCGCCAGGCCGGTCGGCGGCGCCAGCATGAAGATCAGCAGCCAGATTACGTTGTTCTTGAGCGAGACGTAGAACTGCGGATCGTCGGCCAGTTCGACATAGTTGGCGAGCCCGACCCAGGTCTTGGCGCCAATCCCATCCCAGTCGTGCAGCGAAATCCAGACCGTCTCGATGGAGGCGGCAAGGATCACCGAGCCGAACAGGATGAGGCCCGGCAGCAGGAAAAGTACCGGCGTCAACCAATGACGATTTCTGCGCCAGACAGGAGGCATGGCGTTCCATCCGAAAAAAGAGAGACGGGAGCCGCCGAAAGGCGGCGCCCGTCAGCCAGGGAGGATCAACCGAAGATTCTCTTGCGGGTTTTTTCGAGGCGCTTGAGGATCTGCTCACGTCGCTCAGGCTTGACCATGAATTCCTGCAGCCCCGCCATCCCTTCCTGGGCCATGTCCGGATCGGTGTCGCGATCGTAATATTGCGATGTTC
>NZ_RZSR01001057.1:0-1945 GCF_004023265.1 Mesorhizobium sp. M1A.F.Ca.IN.020.06.1.1 | reverse complement strand
TGATCCTTGAGCGGACTCTCGTTGAGCGGCACCGCGCCGACGAAAAGATTCCCCTGGTAGACGGTTCGGCCGGTTTCCGGAAAGGCCGGCGTCACCAAAACCGATTTCTCATCCACGTCGTGACGCAAGGCGTCCAGCACCGGGCCGATATTGCCGGCATCGGTGGAATCGAAGGTCGAGCAGATCTTGTACATCACATGCGCTGCCCCGCGGGCGCGCAGCCATTGGTCGGCCGCGCGAGCGCGCTCCACCGCCTGCGCTGCCGCAACCGAACGGATCTTGAGCGAGACGACAACCGCGTCGACCTCGGGAAGATCCAGACCTGCGGCCGGAATGCCGATGGTTTGAACCGTGCGAAGACCTTCCTTGGCGAGCGTGTTGGCCAGGTCGGACGCGCCTGTGTAGTCGTCCGCAATTGCGCCGAGGGCAAGGCTCATGGCGAAACTCCGATGCCAGCCTGGGGAAGGGGCTCGCCGGCAAAGGGGGCGAACCAGCCGAGCCCCTCAAGTGTCGTGCCGCTGGGCCGATATTCGCAACCGACGAAACCATCATAGCCCAGCCGGTCCAGTTCCGCGAAGATGAACCGGTCGTTGAGCTCTTCCGAAGTCGGCTCATGGCGGGAGGGCACGCTTGCTATCTGGACATGGCCAATGATCGGCAGCAGCCGGCGCAACGCCATGACGACATCGCCATGCAGGATCTGGCGGTGGTAGACATCGAACTGCAGCTTGAGGTTGGGCAGCGCCAGTTCGCCGATGAGCTGTTCGGCAAAGTCGAAGTCATTGAGGAAATAGCCCGGCATGTCGCGACCATTGATCGGTTCGATCACCAGATCGATGCCGCGATCGGCAAGCTTGCCGGCGGTCCAGAGGATCGCTTTGCGATAGGCATCCATGGCCGCCCTGTCCCCGCGAGCGGCGAGCCCCGACATCAAATGCAGGTGCTTCACGCCCGTGGCCTCCGCGTAGGGAAGGGCAGATGCCACGGCGGCCTGAAGCTCGGCGAACCGATCGGGCAAGGCGGCCAGTCCTCGCTCGCCGGCGGCCCAATCGCCAGGCGGCAAATTGAACAGAGCCTGGGTCAAACCGTATCTGCGAAGTCGCTCGCCGATCACCTCGGGCGTGTGCTCGTAAGGAAACAGGAATTCGACCGCACGGAAGCCGGCATCGGCGGCCGCCTGGAACCGATCCAGGAACGGCCACTCGCTGAACATCATTGTCAGGTTGGCGGCAAAGCGGGGCATGGGCGATCCAGTCTTCCTCAGGCCGATGTCAGGCCGGTTTGGCTAGGTTTGCGGGTTGTAGGCAGTTCGGTGCCGGTGATCTTTGCGTAGAGCCGGGCGACGGATGCGTCGTCGTCCCGGCCCATTCCAGCCGCCGAGGTCGCCAGGAACATCTGTAGCGCGGCTGCGGCCACCGGCACCGGGAATTTGGCGCTGCGGGCCATATCCTGAATGATGCCGAGGTCCTTGACGAAGATGTCGACCGCGCTGCGCGGTGTGTAGTCGCCGTCCAGCACGTGCGGCACCCGGTTCTCGAACATCCACGAATTGCCTGCGGAGGCAGTTATCACCTCGTAGACCTTGCGGATGTCCAGCCCTTGCCGGGCGGCAAATGCGATGGCTTCGCTGGCCGCCGCGATATGCACGCCAGCAAGCAACTGGTTGATCATCTTGAAGGCTGCACCAACGCCCGGCTCGTCACCGAGTTCATAGACGTTGGCGGCTATTGCATCCAGTGCCGGCCGCGCTCTGGCGAAGGCGGCAGGGCTGCCGGAGGCCAGAATGGTGAGCGCACCCTCGGCGGCGCGCACCGACCCGCCGCTGATCGGCGCGTCGAGATAGAGCCGTCCCGTCGCTTCGAGCGGCGTGGCAAGGCGGCGCACCGCATCGGGATCGATCGTGGCCGAGGAGACGAAAACCGCGCCCCCGGCCATGGGTTTGGCG
>NZ_RZSR01001056.1:0-1946 GCF_004023265.1 Mesorhizobium sp. M1A.F.Ca.IN.020.06.1.1 | reverse complement strand
TCAGAACACGGCGTAAGCGCGAACGGCATGGCTATGAGGCCGAGCCCTTCCCGCTGTTCGTCGTCAAGACGCTGGTCGGCAGCGCGCTGGCGCTGTTCCTGGTCTTCCAGTTCGCCAGCTACAGGGGCCTGCCGGTGGTGCTTCTGGTGATGGGCGTGCTGATCTCGCTGTTCGTCTTCGTCACCAAGCGCATGACCATCGGCCGCCGCATCTATGCGATGGGCGGCAACGCCAAGGCGGCGCAGCTGTCGGGCATCAACACCGAAAGGCTGACGCTGCTCGTCTTCATCAACATGGGCGTGCTGTCGGCGCTCGGCGGCCTGATCATCGCCGCTCGCCTCGGCCAGGCCGTCCCGGCCGCCGGTCTGGGCAGCGAGCTCGACGTGATCGCCGCGGTCTTCATCGGGGGCGCCTCGGCGATGGGCGGTGTCGGACAGGTCATCGGCGCCGTGGTCGGCGGCTTCATCATGGGCGTGATGAACAACGGCATGTCGATCATGGGCGTCAATGTCGACTGGCAGCAGGTGGTCAAAGGCCTGGTGCTGCTCGGTGCCGTCATCTTCGACGTCTACAACAAGAACAAGGCGTAGAGGCCGGAGGCAAGGACTAAGGAGGCATACGGGTTCTAGATCGCGAAGCTGCCGGCAACCCGTCGGCGCGAAGAAGTCCTGGAAGGACCAGGCTCGCGAGTGCAATCCGGACGAAGAGTTTCAACCGTGGCGCGGATCGGTTCCGGGCTGCGCCGGTCAGGGCTTGCCAATCGGCAGCCGGGCCAAGGCAAAAGAGAGAGGGTTCATCATGCTGATTTCCCAGATCCTCGATGACGCCGAGACGATCCGCGTCGTTGCCCGCAGCGGCGGCAAGACCCGGATCATCAACGGCGCGCGCAGCGTCTATTCGCTGGCGATGGAGGCAGCCCGCACCGGCACCGGGCTCGAGGCGCTGATCGAGCGCAAGGGCTATGGCGAGACGGTCGACCTCGACGCCGTCTACAAGAAGGGACGCCTGGTGTCGCCGATCAACCATCCCGACCCCGCGCATCTCCACCTTACCGGCACCGGGCTTACACATCTCGGCTCCGCCGCGACACGCGATTCCATGCACAAGAAGCTCAGCGACGGCGAGGAGCAGCTCACCGATTCCATGAAGATGTTCCGCATGGGGCTGGAGGGCGGCAAGCCGGCCAAGGGCGAGATCGGCGTGCAGCCGGAATGGTTCTACAAGGGCAACGGCACCATGGCGGTGGCGCCCGGTGCCGCGCTGATGTCGCCGGCCTTCGCGCAAGACGCCGGCGAGGAGCCGGAGATCGCCGGCATCTATGTCATCGGCGACGACGGCGCGCCGTTCCGCGTCGGCTTCACGCTGTCCAACGAGTTTTCCGACCATGTGACCGAGCGCGTGAACTACCTGTTCCTCGCCCATTCCAAGCTGCGCAACGCCTCGTTCGGACCGGAAATCCTGATCGGCGAGCTGCCCGCCGACATAAGGGGCTCTTCACGAATCTGGCGCGACGGCAAAGTGCTTTGGGAAAAGCCGTTCCTGTCCGGCGAGGCGAACATGTCGCACACCATCGCCAATCTCGAGCATCACCATTTCAAATATTCAGCCTTCCGCCAGCCGGGCGACGTGCATGTGCACATGTTCGGCACCGCCACACTCTCGTTCGCAGACGGCGTCAGGACCGAGGAAGGCGACACGTTCGAGATCGAGGCCAAGGATTTCGGCCTGCCGCTGCGCAACCCGCTCGAGATCGAGAAGCCAGTGAAGGTGGCGGTGAAGGCGCTGTGAGGTTAGAGCGTGATCTCCCCCACGAGGGGGGAGATTGGCAGCTTCAACCTCAATAAATATCGAAATCGAAATACTTCGATTGGATCTTCTTGTAGGTGCCGTCGGCAACAATGGCGTCGATTGCCGCGTTGAGGCGGTCGCGCAGGGCGGCGTCCTCC
>NZ_RZSR01001055.1:0-1951 GCF_004023265.1 Mesorhizobium sp. M1A.F.Ca.IN.020.06.1.1 | reverse complement strand
ATCGAGTAGGGTGACACCCTCGCGCACTGCCTGACATTCCGCCGCTACCAACGGAAAGGCATTTGAACGATTGAGTGTCGGAGTCTCAGCGAATCCAGGGTCGTTCGGCGCAAAATAGAGCGGCACCTCCATTCCCCATGAAGCCCCCCATCGTGCCCCTTGCGCGGACATGACGTCATAGGCCGGCGGCGTCTTTAACGGTCTGCCTGCCGGGAGTTGTTCGTTAGGATAGCTGATCAAGAAGCGCCGAGCATAGAATTGTCCGGTGGTCGCTTTGAGATAAGTACGATTCGATGCGAACTTGCCGTACCGGGCAACATCCATGCCAAAAACCTCGGCCTCAGGTTCACCTGACGTGATCCACTGCGCCAATGCCAGGCCTATGCCGCCGCCTTGGCTAAAACCGGCCATGACACCGCATGCACACCAGTAATTTCGCAGGCCAGGAACAGGCCGAACTAGGGGGTTTCCGTCGGGGGTGAAAGTGATTGGCCCGTTAACCCATCGCTTAATGCCGGTACTCTGAAGAACAGGATAGCGCTCGAACCCAATCGACAGTTCAGGAGAAATTCGATCAATGTCCGCCGGGATCAATTCGATACCAAAATCCCACGGCGCGCCTTCTACATTCCAGTGTTTTGGATTGCGTTCGTAAACTCCTAGAAGCAGCCCCTTGCCTTCCTGCCGCGCGTAGGTGAACCCTTCCAAATCGACGACGGCCGGCATCTCCTCGCTCATTGCCGAAAGTTCGGGGATCGCCTCGGTGATGAGATAGTGATGCTCCATTGGTACGACCGGCAGGTCGACACCAGCCATCATTCCAACCTGTTTGGCCCAGAGTCCGGCAGCATTGACAATGTGCTCAGCTGTGACCGTTCCTTGTTCTGTCACGACGGTCCACGAGCCATCCTGCCGCGCATGCAGTTCCACGACCCCATTACGCAGAATAACCTCCGCTCCCGCCTTTTTCGCTGCGGATGCAAAAGCGTGCGTAGTGCCGTAAGGATCAACGTAGCCGTCATTCGGATCCCAAAGGCCCCCACATATGTTCGTTGTGTCGACGATCGGGCAGCGTTTCTTGATTTCTTCGGGCGAAATCAGCGCTACGTCATCCAGCCCGATAGTGCGAAATCCTGACAAAGCAGCCTGGAGCCATTCCCACCGCTCCGGCGTACCTGCGATGGTTATTGCTCCGGGCGTGTGAACCCCTAATTGGTGGTCACTCTCCCGCTGCAGGTCTCGATAGAGTCCGATCGTATAGCTCTGAAGCGCCGCCAGATTAGTATCTGCATTGACCGCGTGGAAGCTTGCTGCAGCATGCCAGGTCGACCCGGCTGTCAGCTCACGACGCTCGATGAGCGCGATGTCATTCCAGCCCATTTTTGTAAGGTGGTACAGCACGCTCGCGCCGACTATTCCCCCTCCGATAACCACCACGCGGTAATGCGACTTCATCAAGCTGGCCCTATGTTCGCTAGACATGGTTTCGTGAATGCAGGTGAGCCTATCTACAGCCTTTCAAAAGCTTTTCGTAAAGCCGATCGGATCGCCACGAGCCGGATCTTTTTCTGCATCGTCCACGTTGTAAGCTTTCGACAGAGGTACCAGTAGTTATCTACAGCTCCTGCCACCGAAGATTAGCGCTTGCACAATAAGGCAAGGCGCTATGGAAGTGTTGCTGACTTGCGCCCAGCTTGCGAAAACATTTGCTGTGAAAGGCACTGCTCTTCGAGGTTCTTTCCGGCGGAGAGGTCGTCCGCTTTCGCGCAGGCTTTTCCAACCGCACTGCTCATAATTGGTTGGCCGGCGCCGCAAGTCGTTCGCTACGGAAAATGATCATTGTCGATCTTGAGCGTCAGCCGGCCAGAGTGCCGAAAGCGCCGCAAACTGGGGCGCCCCCACTTTTGAGCGGCTCGTTGACGATCCGTGCACCGGCCATGTCGGCGCTATA
>NZ_RZSR01001054.1:0-1951 GCF_004023265.1 Mesorhizobium sp. M1A.F.Ca.IN.020.06.1.1 | reverse complement strand
ATCCTTGCTGCAAGGTGACGCTGCCGCTGAGGACGCCGGCCGTCGAGTGCGAAGCGCCGAGGAGGGACAGATGAGCGGTCTCGTCCTTTCCCGCCCTGCCCCGCGCAAAGCCGTCATGGGCACGATCATGAAACCCCTGTCATACGCCAGGCGCGGCGCGCGCTGGCTGATGGCGGCCGGTGTCGCGGTCGCCATGATGCCGGCAGTGCCGGCGGTTGCGCAGGACAAAGCACCAGCTGGCCAGATCGCCAATCCGGAAATCACGGCTGGATCGCGCGGCATCAATCCGGAGCTCGGGCGGATCATACCCTTCTTCACCAAGAAGGGTGGCCTAAGGGGCTGCGATAGTGTCGAATACGTCTTGAGCTTCGGCATCCATGGCGACCCGCAGGACTTCGACCGGCCAAGCGTGGCGGCCCTTCTGAAGGCGACAAGGCTCGACTTCAAGGACCAGTTGCCGCACGGCTTGCAGATCGTGAGCGTCGACCTCGTCGGCGACGGCACGGGCGCTTCCGGCGGACCGCTGCCCGCTGCTTCGATCAGCACATCGGCCGGCCCAAATGATACGGCAAGCGTTTCAAATTTCCGGATCAGCGCTTCGAACCTCGACGGCGTCGGCGCTGCCGACGAACGCGTGATCACTTTCCGGATCACGGCCAAGATAGAGCATGCCGCCTTCGCCGCGCCGGCAACGGTCGATAACCAGGGTGAGATGAAGGTGGCCTTCAGGGGCGGCCCGGCAACCACGATCCCCTCGCAGGATCCGGACAAGCCCGACGACGCCGATTTCCTCACCGGCGTGAAAACCTCGATCACGATCGACCTGAGCAAGTGCAACCCGCCGCCTCCGCCTCCCAGCAAGGAATGCTTCAAGGTCGAACGCGGCACGGTCGACTGCGTGCCCGGCGGCGGCGCCTTCATCTATCACATGCCGATCGGTCCGGAGATGGCCGGCAAATGGGTGCAGCTGTCGACGACGACACCCGGCATCACCATCGCCACCGACACCCAGCAGGTACCTGCCGGCGGCGGCGTGTTGAACTGGAAGATCATCGGCGCCTCGCCGGGCGAGGCCATCCATCTCGTCGTCACCGGCATCGACACCTATGCCGGGCCGAAGGAAGGCTGGGGACTTTGCTGCACGCAGGAGATCGACATCGACATTCCGCGTGATCTCAGGTGCCCGCCCCAAAAGCAGCCCGACCTCAAGGTGGAGAAGTGGGCAGAGGTGCCGCGCTGCACGATGTCCGGCGGCTGCGACTTCACCATCACGGTCACCAATGTCGGCGATGCGCCCTATAACGGCAAGATCGTGCTCGACGAGGTGACATTGCCGGCCGGGTCGGCGCTGTCGTCGGGACCGAACCCACCCTGGGTCTGCGCGCCCGGGACGACGCCGATCACCTGCACCCATCCGGCAACCACGCTCCACCCGGGCGCCTCCGCCGTCCTCAAGCTCGGCTTCAAGCCGGCCGGCGGCTGGCAGGGCAGCGTGCTGCGCAATTGCGCCGCCTATGACTACCAGGCGAGCGGCAAGCCGCTGTTCGGCAGCCAGCAGAACGATCGCGGCTGCGCCTCGATCCCGGTCTGCCGCCGTGGCGATCGCGATCCGCAATGCCAGCCTGCGGTCGAGAAGAAGGTCGACCTGCTGCTGAAGAAGCGCGCCCGCATGCCGGTCTGCACGCCGGACGGCATCTGCAGCTTCGTGATCGATATCATCAACAACGGCACCAGCACCTATCACGGGCCGCTGACCGTGATCGACACCTATCCGGGCGACGCGCCGACCTCCTCGGCCTTCGGGCCCAGCCCGCCATGGACCTGCTTGCCGAACGGCCCCGGCCAGTTCCGCTGCGACAATGCCGGCATCTCGCTGCCGCCGGGCGCCTCGACGCCCATCGTGGTCAAGGCGGTCATGCCGGCAAACTACCGGCCGGACACGGTCGAGAAC
>NZ_RZSR01001053.1:0-1953 GCF_004023265.1 Mesorhizobium sp. M1A.F.Ca.IN.020.06.1.1 | reverse complement strand
GCGCTGACCGACCGCCTCGAACAGATCAGCAGCGCGGTCAACAACCTGCCGCAATCGCTGTCGCTCGCCTCGCTGGAGGAAAAGGTGCGCACCCTCGCCGGAGCGGTCGACCGTTTCGCCAGCCAGCAAACGATGCGCGGCGGCGAGACGCTTGCCATGATCGACGAGCGGCTGGACGAGATCTCGCGCGCCATCGTCGCCTCGACGGTGGCCGCGCAGGCCAATGCCTTCGATCCGGAAACCTTCGGGCGAATCGAGAAACGGATCGCCTCGCTGGCGGAGCAGATCGAGGAGGTCGCGCAGTCGCGTCCCGGCGCCGAGGTCATCGACCGCCTCAACCTTCTGTCCAGCCGTGTGGACGAGCTCGCCGGGCGCGCCCATCTGCCGGAGCAGGCGATGGAGCGTCTCGGCAAGCAGATTGCTTTGATCACCGACAAGATAGACCGCGCGCCGGCGATGCCCGACGCCGACCACATCTTCCAGGGCCTGGAGCAGCGCTTCGACGCGCTGTCCACGCTCCTCGAGCGCCGCCAGGGTGATGCCATCGAGCAGAGCAACCTGCTGTTCCGCGAACTCGAGCGGCGGCTGGACGAAGTCGCCGACAGGCTCGACCAGCGCATGCGGCAGGACGACGGCGCTGGCATCATGGAGGCGATCGACGCCCGCTTCACCGCGCTTGCCAAGCGCATCGAGACGCGCGCGCCCGATCCCGCCAACGAGATGGCGATCCGTGGCCTGGAAAGCCGGCTCGAGGACATCTCCAGCCGGCTGGAATCCTCCGCCGCGCAGGTCGCCGGCATTGATCCGGCACTGATCCGCAGCCTTGAGTCGCAGGTGACCGCCCTTTCGGCGCATCTTTCGAAGCCGAGCGCACCGCTTCCCGATTTCGAGGACATCAGCCCTCGCCTCGACGAGATCGAGAAGTCGCTGGCCGGCACGCGCGATTCCATCCTCACCGTCGCGCGCGAGGCTGCGGAGAACGCCGTGCGGTCCCTGGGCGAATCGAGTTCCGGCACGGCTGCTTCCAACGCAGCCGCCGTGAGCGGGCTCGCGCAGGACCTGAAGACGCTCGAAGCGCTCACCCGCCGTTCCGACGAGCGCAATTCGCGCACGTTCGAGGCGATCCACGACACGCTGCTCAAGATCGTCGACCGGCTCGGCTCGCTGGAGGCCGAAGGTCCCAGTGAAGCGGTCAGCGAACTGATCGACCCGCAGCCGGGCGGCAAGCGGGCCGCCCGCACCGGCAAGATCGCCGTCCAGGACGCGCCGTCGATGGATATCGACCAGCCGCTGCCACTGACCGGAGACATCGCCGATCTCGATGCGCGCGCCGCCTCCATCCTGCGCCACGATCCGGTTTCGCGAAACGAGCCGGCTGCACCGGGCGAACCTGTTACGCGTAGCGACCCTGTTACGCGTGGCGAATCTGTTACGCGTGGCGAACCTGTAATGCGCGGCGAAGCTGCCGCTCGCACGCCCGCCGAGGCCGCGGCCGCCGCCGCAATGGCTGCGCTCGGATCGGACGAAATTGGCGAGAAGGCTGAGACCACCGGCCGCAAGAAGTCGATGTTCAGCGGACTGGCGCGTGCCTTCAAGGGCAAGAAGAACGAGGACACGCCGCCGCTTGCCGGCTCGGCACCGGCCGGCGACGTTCCGACCGTCGACATCGACGAACCGCTCGATCCGAGAGCCGCCAACCGGCCGCTCGAACCTGGTTCCGGCGCGCCGGACCTCAACGCCATCATGAAGCGCGTGCGCGACGAGCGCGGCGGTCAGCCGGCCAAGCGCAGCGAGACAGATGCCGCCAAATCCGATTTCATCGCGGCCGCCCGCCGCGCGGCGCAGGCCGCCGCCGCGGAAGCCGACGCGCTGAAGCGGCAGTCGACGATGACCGGCCCGGTGAAGGCGCTCAGAATCGGCGATCTGCTCAAGGCGCGGCGGAAGCCCATCCTG
>NZ_RZSR01001052.1:0-1956 GCF_004023265.1 Mesorhizobium sp. M1A.F.Ca.IN.020.06.1.1 | reverse complement strand
CATCCGTGTCGGCCGGATCGAGCGGCTGGAATTCGCCGAAGCCGGCGGCTACCAGCCGGTTCGCCGGCACGCCGTTCTCGATCAGGAACTTCACCACCGAGGTCGCACGGGCGGTCGACAGCTCCCAGTTGTCGCGATAGCGGCCGGTGCCGGACAAGGGCTTGTTGTCGGTGTGGCCATCGACGCGCAGCACCCAGCTGATCTCGGGCGGGATTTCCCTCTGCAGCTCGATGACGGCATCGGCGAGCTTCTTCATCTCGACCTTGCCGGCATCGTTGATCTCGTCGGAGCCGGTCGGGAACAGCACTTCCGACTGGAAGACGAAGCGGTCGCCGACGATGCGGATGTTCTCGCGGTCGGCGAGGATCTCGCGCAGTCGGCCGAAGAAATCGGAACGGTAGCGGTTGAGCTCCTGAACTCGCTGCGCCAGCGCCACGTTCAGGCGGCGGCCGAGATCGGCAATCTTGGTGTTGGACTCGCGGTCGCGCTGCTCGGACACGTTGAGCGCGTCCTCGAGCGCCGCGATCTGCTTGCGCAGTGCGGCGATCTGCTGGTTGAGGATCTCGACCTGGCTCAGCGCTTGCTGGCTGATCTGGCGCTGGTTGCTGAGTTCGCCGGACAGCGCGTCTGCCCGCTTGTTGGCCGCGTCGCCGGCGCCGGCACCCTGCTCCAGCAATTGCTGAAGACGGCTCTTTTCCGCCTCCGCCGCCGACAGCGAGGCCTGCAGATTGGCGAGCGTGTCTTCCTTGTCCTGGCTGTTCGAGCGCTCCAGCGCCAGCAACTGCGTCAGCTCGTTGATCTGCGAGTTGAGGCGGCTGAGCACCGTGTCCTTGCCGGAGATTTCGCGGCTGAGCAGGAATTGCGCCAACACGAAGACCGTCAGCAGGAACATGATGGCGAGCAGAAGCGTCGACAGCGCGTCGACGAAGCCGGGCCAGTAGTCGATGCGGCGATCGGCGCGCCGCCTTGCCAGCGCCACGTCAGTGCACTCCGGTCTTCTTCAGGGCGTCAGCGATCTTTTCCAGCGTGTTGCGCATCGCCTTCTGTTCGTCCGACTGCGCCTCGACCCAGTCGCGCATGATCTGCTGTTCGGAGCGCATGTTCTTGACCAGTCCGGAAATGCCGTCCGCGAGGTTGGCCATGGCGGTGGCGACGCGCGGGTTGGAGCCGCCGCCGTTTTCCTGCAGGCTGCGCAGCCGTTCCGACAGCAGGCGGATCTCCTCCGACGGCTCGGCGCGCGCCGATTCCGACACGACGATATCGGACGAGAGATCGGTGACCGAGGACAGCCAGTTCTCGAGCTCGGTGTAGAAGCGGGTCTGGGCGCGGCCGGCCTGCAGGTCGAGGAAGCCGAGCACCAGCGAGCCGGAGAGGCCGAACAGCGAGGACGAGAAGGCCGTGCCCATGCCGGCGAGCGGCGCCGACAGGCCCTGCTTCAGCGCGTCGAGCACGGCGGCGGCATCGCCGCTGCCGGGGTCGAGCGCCTCGATCGTCTCGCGGATGGAGGCGATGGTGTTGAGCAGGCCCCAGAAGGTGCCGAGCAGGCCAAGAAACACCAGCAGTCCGACGAGATAGCGCGAGGTGTCGCGGCTTTCATCGAGGCGCGTGGCGATGGAATCGAGCATGGTGCGCATCGAAGAGGTCGAGAAGGCGATCGTCGACGAGCGGCCGATCATCGCCTTCATCGGCGCCAGGAGCACCGGCTCGGTGGTCTCGGAGCCGGCGCGGAAGGAATTGACCCAGCGCACCTCTCTGAACAGCCGGCCGACCTGGGCGAAGGCGAGCAGGATGCCGACGGCGAGCACGCCGATGATCAGCCCGTTGAGGCCGGGATTGCTGGAGAAGGCGGAGGAGATCTGGCGGGTGAGGATGGCGGCGATGAAGGCGACGATGACCAGGAAGATCACCATCGTGAGCAGGAAGACCTGCGGGCTCGACAGCTTGTGCGGATCGTAG